>JBFHDX010000020.1:0-44276 GCA_041584475.1 Alphaproteobacteria bacterium | reverse complement strand
GCGACGCTACTTGCTCAGCGTCCGACGCCACCAGCCGGTCCGCTTGGGGCCGGCGGCTGGCGACGGCTCGTCCGGCGCCGCGTCGTTGTTGGCCGCGACGAGTGAATCGACCGCCTCCCGCTCCGCCGGTTCCAGGTCCGGCGCCGGGGCTGGTTCCGGCGGCACCGTCAGATCGCCGTTGCCCGGCGTCGTCGTCTCGGCGGCCGGCTCGACGGGCGCCGCAGCCGGCTTCTTGGTCGCGGTCCGGCGCGCCGGCTTGCGGCCGCTGGATTTCGCTTTCGCGGTGCGCGGCTTCGTCGTCGTCGCCTTGCGCCGGCTCCGCCTTGCGGGCTTCTTTGCCTCGGCTTCGGCTTCGGCCTCGGCTTCGGTTTCGGCTTCGGTTTCGGCTTGGGCGTCCGCGGCCACTGCCACCCCGGAATCGGCAGGAGCGGGGGCAGGCGCGCCGTCCGTGTCGACATCCGCGGGAGCGGCTTCCGCATCCGCACCGGGTGTCGCCGCGGCCTCGACGGCCGGCGCCGTCTCCGCCTCCGCGCTCTTGCGACGACTGCGGCGACGCCGCGGCGCCGGCTTTTCCTCCTCGGCAGTCTCCTCAGCGACGGCCGGCGTCGCCGGCGGCTCCGCGTCGTCATCGACAAGTTCGCGAGCCGGTGCGCTGGTGTCGCCGTCGACGCTCTCGGCGACCGCCTCGAGCTCGGTGGACTTGCGGCCCCGGCGTCTGCCACCGCGTTTGCCCCGGCGCCGGCGCCGCCGCGGCTCTTCTTCCGCGGGCGCCGCCTGTTCGGCGTCGCTCGTCTCGGCGGCAGCGGCACCCTCGGGCTGCGCCGCTTCCTCCGCCGGGGTGGCGGGGCCAGCCGCCGCGCCCTCGACCTCGGCGCGGTCCTTGCGCCGGCGCCGCGAGCGCCGTTTCCGGCGGCCCTCTTCGGCCGGCTCGGCCGCCGCGCCGGCCTCCTCCGCCTCCGCCGCAGCTTCGCCCGCCTCGCGCCCGCGCACGCGCTCGATGCGGTATTCGGGCGGGATGAGCGTATCGTCGGCGAGGATCGAGACCGTCATTTCGCAGCGCTTCTCGATGGCCGCCAGCGTCTCGCGTTTGTGGTTGAGGATGTACAGCGCGATCTTGGTCGGAACGAACAGCGTCACCTCGATCGAGCGATTGCGCAGGCCCTCCTCCTCGAGGCCGCGCATGACGTGCAGCACCGTCGATTCGGTCGAGCGGATGTGGCCGGTCCCGCCGCAGGACGGGCAGATCTCGCTCGACGTCTCGAGCAGGCTCGGGCGCAACCGCTGGCGCGACATCTCGAGCAGGCCGAACGGGCTGATGTGACCGATCTGGATTCGCGCGCGCTCGTTGCGCAAGGCCTCCTTCAGGCGTCGCTCCACGGCGGTGTTGTTGCGGTTTTCCTCCATGTCGATGAAGTCGATGACGATCAGCCCGGCAAGGTCGCGAAGCCGCAGCTGACGCGCGACCTCTTCGGCGGCCTCGAGGTTGGTCTTGAGGGCGGTTTCCTCGATATGGCGCTCGCGCGTCGCGCGACCGGAGTTGACATCGATCGCCACCAGCGCCTCGGTCGCGTGGATGACGAGGTAGCCGCCGGAGCGGAGCTGCACCACCGGGTTGTAGATCGCGTCGATCTGGCTCTCGACCTGATAGCGGAAGAACAGCGGTATCTTCGGATCTTCGTAGCGCTGAACGCGTTTCGCGTGGCTGGGCACCATCGACTTCATGAAGCCCTTGGCCACCCGATACCCCTCTTCGCCGTCGACGAGCACCTCGTCGATGTCCTTGTTGTAGAGGTCGCGGATCGCCCGCTTGATCAGGTTGGCCTCTTCATGCACCAAGGTCGGCGCGATCGACTCCATCGTCTTGGTTCGAATCTCGTCCCACAGGCGGACGAGATATTCGTAGTCGCGCTTGATTTCGGCCTTGGTGCGTTCGGCACCCGCCGTGCGCACGATGACGGCCGTGCCGGCGGCGATATCGAGCTCGTCGAGCACCTTCTTGAGCCGCCGCCGGTCCTTCTGGCTGCTGATCTTGCGGCTGATGCCACCGCCGCGGGCCGTGTTCGGCATCAGCACGCAATAGCGGCCGGCAAGCGAGAGGTACGTGGTCAGCGCTGCGCCCTTGTTGCCGCGCTCCTCCTTGACGACCTGTACCAGCATGATCTGGCGGCGCTTGATCACCTCCTGGATCTTGTAATGCCGGTAGTGCTTCAGGCGACGTCGTTCGAGCTCGTCCGCGTCGTCGCCGCCGACCGTCTCGACGGTCCCGTTCTCGGACTCTTCGGCGTCCTCCATGTCGCCTTCCTCCGCGAGCAGCTGCTCACGATCGGCGACCGGGATCTGATAGTAGTCGGGGTGAATTTCGCTGAACGCCAGAAAGCCGTGGCGGTTGCCGCCATAGTCGACGAACGCCGCCTGCAGCGAGGGTTCCACCCGCACGACCTTGGCGAGATAGACATTGCCCTTGAGCTGGCGTTTCCGCGATGTCTCGTAGTCGAATTCTTCCAGTCGTTTGCCACTGACCACCGCCACCCGGATCTCTTCCGGATGGCTCGAGTCGATCAACATTCTCCGTGCCATAAGGCCAAGACTCCAACGTACCCACGCGGGTCCGCGCGTACCAGAACCCCGCGTTGGCGACGTTTCTCGTGCGAAGCCGGCGGCACCCCCGAATTCCTGTCGAACAGCGGCGTGCGACGCACGCGCCAAGACAGGAACGCATCGGGACGCTGGCGAACCTGACAGCAGACCCCGTACTCGCGGTCTGCTCAGGTGGCGGCTTCGAGTTAGCCAAAATCCTCCCCGTGAATCCGATAATGCCTCGACCCTTTACCCGCAGCCTCTAACCGACGATCGGAGAGAAGCCGGAGCTTCCGGCCCGTTGCACCGCTGTTCCGGCGGATTACGCCGGTTCAGCCGATCCACGGTCTACGCGCGGACCCTAAAATATGCACGAAAGTGATCATTGGACAACGGATAAATTTGGTGGATCCGGACAGATTTCCGCCCCGGATCGGATAATTTTACTTGGAGCGATTCGGTGATTCCCGTATATATCGATAAGAATCAAGCGTATATGGCACGAAATGTCAGATAAGATCAGGTAAGATGGGGTACCGCACCCAGTTGCGCCGAACACGAACCCTTCGACCGGGACTGGCGGCCACATTCGCAATACTTGCACCGCTTGTCTTTACAGGTGCCGTTGCGATCGCGGAAGAGGCGGCCGTCACGGGGGTCCGCATCGGCGTCAACCCCGATCCGGGCAAGCTGCCGAAGAACACGACCCGCGTTGTCCTCGACGTCTCCCAAGCGACGCCGTATGCGGCGTTTCTGCTGGGCAATCCCTATCGTCTGGTGATCGACCTGCCGGAAATCGGCTGGCGGGTCAACGGGGCTTCCGCGCTGGAACCGAAAGGGGTGGTCGAGAAGCTCCGCTACGGCCTGTTCCGGCCCGGCAACAGCCGCGTCGTCGTCGACCTGTCGAAGCCGGTCAGGATCGCGCGACATATTCCGCTTACCGGGCCGGACCGGCTGATGTTCGATCTCGTCCCCGTCGCGGGCGACGCGTTCACGTCGGGCGAAGTGCTGAGCGCCATGAACTGGCGGCCGCCGAGCAACAGCCCCGTGCCATCGCCCGCGCCGCGGCCGGAGAACGGCGCGGCCAAGCGCGTCGTCATCATCGATCCGGGGCACGGCGGTGTCGACCCTGGCGCCGTGCGCGGCCGCATATACGAGAAGAACATCACGCTCGATTTCGCCCGCGAGCTGAAGCGCAAACTCGAGGCGAGCGGCCGTTACCGCGTCGTCATGACACGCAACCGCGACATCTTTCTCGAGCTTCGACAGCGCGTCGACGTGGCGCGGGCCAACAATGGCGACGTGTTCATCTCGTTGCACGCCGACACGCATCCCGAACGCGTGACCCGGGGCGCCTCCGTCTACACCCTGTCGGAGACCGCGTCGGACAAGGAAGCCGCCGCGCTGGCGGCCAAGGAGAACCGCGTCGACGTGATCGCCGGCGTCGATCTCTCAGGTCATTCGTCGGCCGTCGCAAACCTGCTCATCGAGCTTCGGCAGCGCCAGACGATGAACGAGTCGGCGGTGTTCGCCAACATGCTCATCCGCCAGTTCGGGCGAAGCAACGTCCAGGTGCTGAGCGAGAACCACCGCTTCGCCGGGTTCGCCGTGCTGAAATCGCCGGACGTGCCGTCCGTCCTGGTCGAGCTCGGCTATCTCTCGAACGGTTCCGACCGCGCGTTGCTTCTGTCGCCGACCTTTCGCCGCAACGTGGCCAGTGCCGTCCTCGGCGCGCTCGACGAATATTTCAGACGCAAGGACGACTTCCGCAGCAGCGGTTGAAGCATTCATAGATTGGTCACATTTCTTCGGTATTCGGTTGAACCTTCCGGTCGGCGAACGATATAGGCTCGGACCGGCGGTCGCGTGACGAGGGGGTGTCCGGTTGACCCGGAACAGGTATATGGCTCGACTCTTCAAGTTCTTCGTCTACAGCTTTTCGGTCCTGTTCATTCTTGCCCTGGCGGCGGGGGCGGCGACGATCTACGCCTTCTGGTATTACGGCAGGGACCTGCCGGAATACCGGCAGCTCGCCGATTACAAGCCGAAGATCGCGACACGCGTGCACGCCGGCGACGGTCGTCTCATCACCGAGTTCGCCACCGAACGGCGGGCCTTCGTTCCGGTCGAGGCCGTGCCCAAGCACGTCATCCAGGCCTTCCTCGCGGCCGAGGATCAGCGCTTCTACCGGCACAAGGGGGTCGATCCGGTCGCGCTCGGCCGGGCGGTCGTCACCAACCTGCAGAACCTGTCGAACGGCCGTCGGATGGTCGGCGGTTCGACGATCACCCAGCAGGTCGCGAAGAACTTCCTCGTCGGCAACGAACGGCGCCTCGAACGCAAGATCCGCGAGGCGATCATCGCCATGCGCATGGAGGAGGCGTTTGACAAGGACCAGATTCTCGAACTCTACCTGAACGAGATCTACCTTGGCATCGGCTCCTACGGGGTCGCGGCGGCCGCGCTCAACTATTTCAACAAGTCGCTCGACGAGCTCAATATCGCTGAAGCGGCCTATCTCGCCGCGCTTCCGAAAGCGCCGGGCAACTACCATCCGACGCGCCGGCCGGCGGCGGCGAAGGAGCGCCGGGACTGGGTGATCGGCCGCATGCTCGACGAAGGCTTCATCGACGACGAGGCGGCGGCGGAGGCCCGGGCGCAGCCGATCACCATGGCCAAACGCGACGACACGGAGTTCGTCAGCGCCCAGTACTTCATGGAAGACGTGCGGCGCGAGCTGGTCGAGCTGTTCGGCGAGACACAGCTCTACGAGGGCGGATTGTCGGTGCGGACGACGGTCGATCCGAAGCTCCAAGCATATGCCGACGCCGTTCTGCGCGACGGCCTCATCGCCTACGACCGCCGGCACGGCTGGCGTGGGGCGATCACACGGCTGGCGGCGGGAACCGAATGGACCAAATGGCTCGCCGAGGCGCAGCTGCCGTCCGGCGCACGCGGCTGGTCGCTCGCGGTCGTACTCAAGCTCGACAAGGAAAAGGCGACCATCGGTCTCGAGGACGGCACGGCCGGCACCATTCCGCTGAGCGAACTGACGTGGGCACGGGCGTGGCAGGAGGACCAGGAACTCGGACCCGAAATCAGCAAGCCCGGCGACGTCCTGAACATCGGGGACGTGATCCTGACCGAGCCGGTGACCCAGTCCGCGCCGGACGACGACGGCAACGTCATCACATACGGCGAAGGCACTTACGGACTGCGGCAGGTGCCCCATGTCGATGGCGCGATCGTGGCGCTCGATCCACACACGGGGCGCGTGCTCGCGATGTCCGGAGGCTACGATTTCACGCGCAGCGAGTTCAACCGGGCGACGCAGGCGTGGCGGCAGCCCGGATCGGCCTTCAAGCCCTTCGTCTATCTGGCGGCGCTCGACAACGGCTACACGCCGTCGACGATGATCCTCGACGCGCCGTTCGTCATGGACCAGGGTCCCGACAAGGGCAAGTGGAAGCCGACCAACTATTCCGATCGTTTCTACGGACCCAGCGTGATGCGCCTCGGTGTCGAGAAATCGCGCAATCTGATGACCGTGCGGCTCGCCAAGGCGGTCGGCATCGGGCCGATCATCGATAACGCGATGAATTTCGGCATCGTCGATTCGATGCCGCGGGAACTTGCCATGGCGCTCGGTGCCGGCGAGACGACGCTGATGCGTCTGGCGACCGCGTACGCCATGCTGGCGAACGGCGGCAAGCGGATTACGCCGACGCTTATCGACCGGGTCCAGGACCGCAACGGCCGGACCATATTCCGCCATGACGAGCGGCCGTGCGAGGGTTGTCGCGTCGCCGCGTGGGACGGTCAGAACGTGCCCGAGATTCCCGACCTGCGCGAGCGCGTCGCGGACCCGATCAGCGCCTACCAGATCGTCTCGATGCTGCAGGGCGTGGTTCAGCGCGGCACCGGCTATCGCGTGAGCTCGATCGGCAAGCCGCTGGCCGGCAAGACGGGGACCACGAACGAGAGTCAGGACGCCTGGTTCCTCGGCTTCTCGCCCGACCTCGTCGCCGGCGTGTTCGTCGGTTTCGACACGCCGCGTACGCTGGGCAAGCGCGAGACCGGGTCGAGCGCGGCGGTGCCCATCTTCCGCGACTTCATGGAAAAGGCGCTGGCCGACCGGCCGGCCGTGCCGTTTCGGGTGCCGGCCGGCATCCGCATGGTACGGATGAACACCGACACGGGCCTGCCGGCGCGGCCCGGTGACGACCGGCGCAAGGTCGTCCTCGAGGTCTTCCGGCGCGGCACCGAGCCGGCGCTCACCGACAGCACGGTCGTCATCGATGGTTCCGACGGCAGCAACGGGACCGCCACGATCCAGCCGACCGGCCAGCGGCGGGCGCCGAAGCGGGGCACCGACACCGGGCTCTATTGACGCGACGGCTGCTTGCACACGACGCCGTAACCTCCTAAATCGGGGCGGCAGCAGCCGCCCGAGAGGACCGCACAGGAGCCCACATGCGCGCGGAGATCCAGTCAGTCGCCGATGACATCAAGCAGTCGCTGGAACTGCTGAGGAGGCATCTTTGACTACGAGGCGGCCACCCGACGCCTCGACGAGCTGAACGCCCTCGCCGAAGACCCCAACCTGTGGAACGATGCCGCCGCAGCGCAGAAGCTGATGCGCGAGCGTACCCATCTGGAATCCGCGATCAATGCCTACCGGGACGTCGCGCGTTCCTACGAGGATGCGACGGGACTGATCGAACTCGCCGAGGCGGAGGATGACGCGGAAGTCCTGGCGGAGGCGGAATCCACGCTCCTCGACCTGCGCGAGCGCGTCGAGAAACAGCGCATCGAGAGCCTCTTGTCCGGCGAGGCCGACGCCAATGACTGTTATATCGAGGTCCACGCCGGCGCCGGCGGCACGGAGTCGCAGGACTGGGCGGAGATGCTGCTGCGCATGTATGTCCGCTGGGCGGAGGCTCACGGCTACAAGGTCGAGTGGATCGAAGAGTCCGCGGGCGAGGAGGCGGGACTGAAATCAGCGACCATCAAGGTCGGCGGGCACAATGCGTATGGCTGGCTGAAGACCGAGACCGGGACGCACCGCCTGGTCCGCATCTCCCCCTTCGACTCGCAGGCCCGCCGACACACCAGCTTCGCGGCGGTCGGGGTCTATCCGGTAATCGACGACGCGATCGAGGTCGAGATCAACGACAAGGACCTCAAGATCGATACCTACCGCGCGTCGGGCGCCGGTGGCCAGCACGTGAACCGTACCGACAGCGCCGTCCGCATCACCCACATCCCGAGCGGCATCGTCGTCCAGTGCCAGAACGACCGGTCGCAGCACAAGAACCGGGCAACGGCCATGAAAATGCTGCAGGCACGGCTCTACGAGGCTGAGCTGCAGAAGCGCGAAGAGGAGGCCCAGGCCGAGCACGATGCCAAGACGGATATCGGCTGGGGGCATCAGATCCGCTCGTACGTCCTGCATCCCTACCAGATGGTCAAGGATCTGCGCACGGGGGTCGAGAAGGGCAATGCCCAGGGCGTGCTCGACGGCGATCTTGACGACCTACTGCAGGCCGCGCTGGCACAACGCGTCGGCGGCGACACGGAGGCCGACGGCGCTTCCGAGTGATCACGCCCGCGCGGCGACCGCCTCGATTTCGATCATGTATTGCGGGCCGGCGAGCGCTGCGACCACGAGCATCGTGGAGGCGGTCGTCTGGCCGCGCAGCATCCGGTCGCGGACGCCGCGGTATCCGGCCACGTCAGCCGCGCCGGTGATGTAGGCGTTGACGCGAACGAGATCGCGGATACCCATTCCGGCCTCGGCCAGGATCGTCACGACATTTCGAAACGCCTGTTCGGCCTGGCCCTCGAAATCGTCCGCCACCGATCCGTCGCGGGCCACGCCGAGCTGACCCGATATGTAGAGCCAGCGGGCGCCCGGCGGCACCTCTACGGCGTGTGCGTAGTTGCTGAACGGGGCCGCAATTGTGTCGGGGCTGTGCGTTCTCAGCATGCTGTTCCTCCCTCAGGGGACGGCGGTCGCTTTGCCCGACCGGCACCCTGCCGCCGCCTCGTTTCTGCGGCGCTCACGATTGTCTGACTTGGCGCACCGCGGGAACGCGTGCAGGCTCCCTGAGTGTCGCGGTCGCCGATGGTCGCGCCACGCATCATACACGCAAATCGAGGGCAGGATCATGCTGAACGAACTTCAGGAACAGTGGTGCAGCGCGAGCAAGTGGGATTTCTCCGATCTCCGTGCGTTGTTCCTCAATTGCACCCTGAAGCGGTCACCGGAACTCTCGCACACCGAGGGACTGATCGGGATTTCGCGGGCGATCATGGAAAAGAACGGGGTCACGGTCGAGCTGTTGCGGCCCGTGGATTTCGCCATCGCCAACGGCGTCTACCCGGACATGACCGAGCATGGCTGGCCGGAAGACGAATGGCCGCGACTGTTCGGCAAGGTCGAGGCCGCGGATATTCTGGTCGTGACGACCCCCATCTGGCTGGGGGAGAAATCGTCGGTATGCACCAAGGTCGTCGAGCGTCTCTACGGCATGTCCGGGCAGCTGAACGAACAGGGTCAGTACGCCTATTACGGCAAGGTCGGCGGCTGCCTGGTCACCGGCAACGAGGATGGCGCAAAGCACTGCGCCATGAACATCCTGTATTCGCTCCAGCACCTCGGCTATGTCGTGCCGCCCCAGGCCGATGCCGCCTGGCTCGGCGAGGCGGGTCCCGGGCCGTCCTACCGCGATCCCGGATCGGGCGGTCCCGAGAACGAGTTCACCAACCGCAACACGACCTTCATGACATGGAACCTCCTGCACATGGCGCGGATGATCAAGGACGCCGGCGGCATTCCGGCGCACGGCAACCAGCGCTCGCTGTGGGAGGCGGGGTGCCGGTTCGACTTCGCGAACCCGGACTACCGGTGACCCCCGGCCAGCGGTTCGTAGAAATCCCTCGTAAGGCCGGCGGCGCTGCGGCTCGCGTCGTTGAACGGTGGCTTGATCGAGCCCCTGAAACGTTCGCGGACCAGCCGCGCATAGACGATCTCAGGTCGCAGTCCCCGGCGGCCGCAGAGATGACGAAACCAGCGCACCCCGGCCGCGACGTGCCTGATCTCGTCGTCGTGGATGATCTGCAGGAGGTCGGCCGAGCGGTCGTCGCCCGCGGCCCGCAGCTTGTCGATCATCGCCGGCGTCACGTCGAGGCCGCGCGCCTCGAGTACCATCGGCACGATGGCGAGCCGCGCGAGCAGGTCGTCGGCGGTCTCGATCGCGGCCTGCCAGAGACCGTCATGGGCGACGAGATCGCCATAGCATGCGCCGAGCTCGGCGAGCCTTCCGGAGAGCATCAGATAGTGACGAGCCTCGTCCTCTCCGACCGCGACCCAGTCGTCGAAGAAGGCGCGGGGCAAGTCCTCGCAGGCAAAGCGCGCGATGACGTCGAACGCGAGATCGACGGCATTGAGTTCGATATGCGCCAGCGCGTGCAGCAGAGCGACACGACCGCTCAGCCCCGACGTTATCCGCCGTCGCGGAACCTCGGCCGGGGGTCGGAGCGGCGGGCGCGACGGTCGCGCGGGACGGTTCGGCGGATCGGCGGACCCGAGCGTTGCGATCTCACCGTTTCGCCAGGCGACGGCGATCGAGCGGGCGGCCGATGCCTTGTCGCGCGGCGTCGGGCAACTGAGGACGGACACCGCAGCCGCCGCTAGGCTTTGTGCTGTCGTGCCCGATCGCGACACGGCTTCAAATGATCTCGTCTTCGTCGAACAGCGGATCCTCGAGGATTTCGGTCTCGAGCTGGCGGATGCTCTGCTGGGCGGTCTGAAGGCGCATCGGTTCCGCGATATGGAACAGCGCATCGCCGCGATTGACCACGGGCATGTTCGCCAGGCCGATGATGATGCCGGCCTTGCGCGCCTCGATCCGCGATTCCGTCTCGCCCATCGGGTCGGCGACGTAGCCGAGCGTGTCTCCGATATCGACGAGTCCGCCCAGCTTGCGCATCGATCGCACGATGCCGCCCTGCGGGGCGCGGACCCAGTAGGTCGAGCGTGAGCGAACCGGCGCAAACTCGCTCGGCCGGGCCCTCGAGCTGCTGATCATTCCTACGTGCCGCATGACGCGCAGGATTCCCTTGACGCCGACGCGCACGGCGACCTCGTCGAAGCGAAGCGCCTCGCCGGCCTCGTAGAGCAGCACGTCGACGCCGGCCTCGAATGCCGCGCGGCGCAGCGAACCCTCGCGCAACGGCGCGGTGATGATGGCCGGCGGGTTGAAGGCCTCCGCCAGCTTCATCGCCTGCGGCTGGTCGACGCTGACGCGAATCTGCGGCAGATTGCTGCGGTGAATCGCGGCCGAGTGAATATCGATGCCGTAGTCGCACCGCTTTACGATTTCCTTGAGAAAAACGTACGCGAGCTGGCCCGCGAGCGATCCGTTCTCGCTGCCGGGAAACGAGCGGTTGAGATCGCGACGATCGGGCAGATACCGGTTGTGCGCGATCAGTCCGAACACGTTGACCACCGGGATGCAGAGCAACGTGCCTCTGGTCTTCCTCAGGGTGGATAGCTTGAGCAGCCGGCGAATGACCTCGATGCCGATGATCTCATCGCCATGAACGGCGGCGCTGACGAACAGCGTCGGGCCGTCGCGGCGTCCATGCACGACATGGATCGGCAATGCCATCGGCGTGTGGGTCGACAGCAGGCTGATCGGCAGGTCGACCGTCGCGCGCGTGCCCGCGGGAATGTCGACGCCGCCGATGTTGAACGCGGGCCGCAGTCCTGTTTTGCGGCTCCGCGTGATGACCTCATCCCTTGCCACGGGTCTTGGTCTTGCCCGGTTTCGCATTCTTCTGCAAGAAATCCATGATCGTCCCCGCCACATCGATGCCCGTCGCCTTCTCGACACCTTCGAGCCCCGGCGACGAGTTCACCTCCATGATAACCGGTCCGTGGTTGGAACGCAGCAGATCGACGCCGCATACGTTGAGTCCCATGGCCTTGGCCGCGCGGACCGCCGTCGACCGCTCCTCCGGCGTGATCTTGATCTGTTTTGCGCTGCCGCCGCGGTGCAGGTTGCTGCGGAATTCACCTTCGGCGCCCGTGCGCTGCATCGCGGCCACGACGCGCTCACCGACGACGAGGGCCCGGATGTCGCTGCCGCCCGCCTCCTTGATGAATTCCTGGACGAGGATGTTGACGTTCGCGCCGCGAAACGCCTCGATGACCGACTTTGCCGATTTGTGCGTCTCTCCGAGCACGACGCCGATGCCCTGCGTGCCCTCCAGCAGTTTGATGACGACCGGCGCGCCACCGGCGATCGTCAGGACCTCGTCGGTCTGCTTCGGATCGCTCGCGAAGGCGGTGACGGGCAACCCCAGCCCCTGGCGGGCCAGCAGCTGCAGCGAGCGCAGCTTGTCCCGCGAGCGGCCGATCGCCACCGATTCGTTCAGCGGGTAGACGCCCATCATCTCGAGCTGGCGCAGCACGGCGAGGCCATAGAAGGTGACCGAGGCGCCGATACGGGGGATCACCGCATCGTAGCCCTGCAGCGGCGCGCCCTTGTAGATCACGGTCGGGCGATGGGACGTGATGTTCATGTAACACTGAATCGTGTTGACGATGTCCAGCTTGTGACCGCGCTCCTTCGCCGCTTCGACGAGACGCTGGTGCGAATACAGGTTGGGATTGCGTGCAAGCATCAGGATTTTCATCTGTCATCGGCTCCTGTGGTTGATGATTGTCTGCGCCGCCGGATTGCCGGCTCGCCGACGGATTTCGCCCGGTCTCCGCGATACGAGGTGGATGGATCGACGACGAAATGGCCGCGCACCGAGGCCCGGCCCAAGAGCATGCGGAACCCCATCTGGTCCCGGTTGGTAAGCGTCACCTCGATCGGCCAGGTCTGCGCCCCCAGCCCTACGTCGGTCACGATCACGTAGCGCTTCTCCTGCTGTCCACCCGAATTGCGCACCAGTTTGACGCCGCGCAGCGGTGCCTCGCAACGGGCGCGAACGCGGTTGTCGCGCTGAACCGGGTGAAGCTCGAAGCGGATCCAGGCTTCGCCGTTCCGCTCGAAGCGCTGGATGTGCCAAGCGTGCAGCGCCGCGGTCCGGGCGCCGGTATCGATCTTCGCCTTGATGCGCTCGATGCCGAGCGCCGGCAGGCTCACCCATTCGCGCCAGCCGATCGTCGGTTTGCCGTTGCGCCCCTTTCGGCGTCGCGGTTTTCGGACCGACTTCTCGCCGGTGCGTCGCTTCGTCTTGCGCATTCCGGAAATCTCAGCCGAGGCGCTCGATAACCGCGTCGTTGACGCGACGATAGCTGGAGAAAGTCCGCTGGCTGAGCACGACGTAATAGGTTTCCAGGTCGACCAGAACGTAACCCCTCTCGTACAGTGCCCGGGCGATGGCGATCACCGTTTCCGGGTAGACGCGGCGGCATCCGATCATCCGCCGGAGGTTCTTCATCGCCAGCCGGTAGCGACCACGCTGCTTGCCGGCAAATGCCGTCTCGTAGAGCCGCTCCAGCAATGCCGCAACCGCTTCCGGCGACCGACCCGCCGCGTCCGTTGCCTCGCCCATGGGCGCCTATGTACGTGTACGATCGGCCGATGTCGATATTTTTTTTCGCAATAGCGAAAATTTTTTTATCTTCTGGCGCCGCCTGAAGCCTCCCGTCAGAGCGCCCTGACCGCATCCAGCACTTCATCGACGTGGCCCGGCACCTTGACCCTGCGCCAGACGTTGCGGATCGTCCCGTCCGCGCCGATGAGATAGGTCGATCGATCGATTCCCATATATTTGCGGCCGTACATCGACTTCTGGACCCACGTCCCATAAGCCCCGCACACGGTGCCGTCCTCGTCGGAGAGCAGCGGGAAATTGAGTTCGTACTTCGCCTTGAACTTGTCGTGTTTCGTCACGCTGTCCCTGGAAACACCGACGACCACGACGCCGGCCTTTTTGAACTCGGGCAGTGCGTCGCGAAAGGCCAGGGCCTCCTTGGTGCAGCCCGACGTGTCGTCCTTGGGATAGAAATAGAGGACGACCGGCTTGCCCCGGAGGGTCGCGAACGACAGCTCGCCCGCGCCGTCAGTGGGGGCGGTGAAGTCGGGTGCGGGGTCGCCGGCCTTGAGCTCTCTCGCCATCTTACGCACTCCTTATCGTTTGCTGTGGGAACTGTAAAGCTTGGTACGGGGCGTTGGCACCGGCGGATCAGTGGCCGGCGGAGGCGGTCGCCGGCACGTCGGCAGCGTCGGGTCGTTCACATCCTCGGCTCGGCTCGGCGATCGACCGGTGCGGCGTCGACCGATCGCGTCCCGGGTGTCGGTGCGACGATGACGAGCGATTGTTCCGTTGCCCGTGCCCCGACGGACCTCTCCGAGACGGGCGGCGCCAGAGAAAGAGCAGCGGCGACACTGTGCGGAGTGTGCGGAGACGATCGATATCCTGCGCGGGTTTCTCATTCGATGCACCGCCATCAATGCCGGCCTGCTGCTACGGTGGTCTCGCGTTGCCCGCACCGGCCCACGACGGGACATGCTGGCTGCATGGCAGCTGGTTCAGACATTCGGCCGAACGGCTCGACAGCGTTGACGATGCCGGCATGGCATTCTTCACGATGCTGTCGGTCGTGTTCAGCGTCGTGCCACCGGTCGCCCTGCTTGTTACCCGTTAACTACCCCTTGCCACCGCGCCTGCTGGCGCAGCTTCGTACCCGATAAGAACGCCCGAAGAGCGGCGAGACAATCGGAACCCGCGCGCCCGATCCTACGCCTGCGGTAGTCGCGACCTGGCGTCCGCAGCCGGCTCGTCGATGATCTCGCGAAACAGCGAATAGGCCCGGTCGGCGGCTCGGTCGACGGCGCCGACCAGGTCATCGAAGCTTTCCAGACCGGCGGCGCGGGCAAGCGCCGCCTTCATCGAGGCCGGCGCCGTCGCCTCGTCGAGCGTGCCGCTGACCATCAGGCGCAGCGCATCCTGCAGCCGCCAACAGAGCTCCAGCGCCGATATCAGTTCGTTGGCAACGGCGACGTCGATGACGCCGCCATCAGCGAGCTTGCGCAGTGCTTCGGCGGTGTTGACGGCGAGCAGTCCCGGATCGACCGGCGCGTGCCGCAACTGCAGATACTGGGCGATGAACTCGATGTCGACGAGGCCACCGCGACGGTGCTTGACGTTCCAGCGCGCGTCCGTCCCGTGCTCCTTGTCGATGCGCGCCCGCATGTCGGCAGCATCGATGACGAGGCGATCCGCATCGCGCGGCGTGGTCAGGATCTCTGTGATCGCCGTGCCAATCCGGGTCGCCAGCTCCGGGGACGTCGCCGCGACCACGCGGGCCCGGGTCAGCGCCATGAATTCCCACGTCCAGGCGGAGTCCCGGTAGTATTGCTCGAAACCGTCGAGGCGACTGGCCGTCGGCCCGGCATTGCCCGATGGCCGCAGGCGCATGTCGATTTCGTAGAGCCGTCCTTCCGCGGTCGGCGCCGTGATCGCGCTGATCAGCCGCTGGCACAGCCGGGCGTACCAGGTTCCCGGCGCGAGCGGTTTCTTGCCGTCCGACTCCTCGGCGTCCGGCGCGTGATCGTAGACGAACACGAGATCGAGGTCGGAGCCGGGCGACAACTCGCAGCTGCCCAGCTTGCCGAGCGCGACGATCGCCATTCCACCGCCTTCGACGTGACCGTGCCGCCGCGCGAATTCCGCGTCGACGCGGGGCAAAAGAGCCGCGAGTACGGTATCCGCGATCGCCGTATGTGCCCGCCCGGCGATCGCGCCGCTGATAATGCCGCGCAGGATTTGCACACCGATGCGGAATTTCTGGTCGTTGGTCCAGCGTCTCGCGATCACCAGCACGTCCTCGTAGTCCATCGCCTGGGCGAGGGCGGCCTCCAGTTCGGCCGACAGCTCGTCGGCGCTGCCGAGCGGTTCCATGAAATGCCCCGTAATTACGGCGTCGAGCAGCGACGGGTTGCGACTCAGCCACTCCGCGATCCGCGGTGCGCCGCCCATGATCTCGGCGACCATGTCGAGCAGCGGCGGATTGGCGTGGAACAGCGAGAAGAGCTGCACGCCGGCCGGCAATCCCGCGATGAATTCGTCGAAGCGGGCAAAGGCGGTATCGGGATTCGGCGTCCTGGCGAAGGCCTGCAGCAGACCCGGCATGAGCTCGGTGAGGATCTGTCGCGCGCGTTCGCTTCGGGTCGCCCGATAGCGGCCGTGGTGCCAGCTGCGCACGATGTTGGAGATGGAGCCGCCGTCGGCGTACCCCATTTCCTCGAGCGTCTTCACCGTGTCGGGATGGTTCTCGCCGCCCGTAAACACGAGCGCCCGGTGGCCGCCGAGGTCGGGCGACTCCTCGAAGAGATGCGCATAATGGTGCTCGACGCGTCCGAGATGATGCAGCAAGTCGTCGCGGAACTTTCGGGCATCGACATATCCCATGAAGGTCGCGATACGGGCGACACCGGCATCGTCCTCCGGGAGCTCGTGCGTCTGCTCGTCGTTGATCATCTGCAGCCGGTGTTCGAGCCGCCGCAGAAAGCGGTATGCGGCGATCATCTCTTCGGTCGTCTGCGGCTCGATGCGCCCGAGTTCCGCAAGCACGTTGAGCGTATCGACGGTCCGTCGCTGGCGCAGTTCCGGAATGCGCCCCCCCCAGATCAGCTGCTGCGTCTGGCAGAAGAACTCGATCTCGCGAATGCCGCCGCGTCCAAGCTTGATGTTGTGACCGTTTACGGCGATCCGCGCGCCGCCCCGGTATGCGGTGATCTGCCGCTTGATCGAATGCACGTCCTGGATTGCCGCGAAGTCGAGATGCTTGCGCCAAACGTAGGGGCGAAGGTTGCGCAGGAACGCATTACCGGCCTCGATGTCGCCGGCGACCGGACGCGCCTTGATCATCGCGGCCCGTTCCCAGTTCTGGCCGACGCTCTCGTAGTAGGCTTCCGCCGCCTCGACCGATACGGCCAGCGGCGTCGCCGCGGGATCCGGACGCAGGCGCAGATCGGTGCGGAAGACGTAGCCGTCCGCTGTACGCTGGTCGATCAGCCCGAGCAGCTGGCGCGTCGCCTTGACGAACAGCGGCCCCAGCGTATCGGGCGACGCGCCTCGGACGCGGTCGGCGTCGTAGAGCACGATGAGGTCGATGTCGCTGGAGTAATTGAGTTCGCGGGCCCCGAGCTTGCCCATGCCGAGGATGAAATAGCCGGACTCGCGCTCCGGGTCCTTATCGCTTGCCAGCGCGATAGCGCCGTGCGCGGCAGCGGATCCGAGCACGTAGCGGGTTGCGATGTGCAACGACTTTTCGGCGAACGTGCTGAGCGCCGCGGTGACGGTGTCCAGCGACCATATCCCCGCGATGTCGGCGAGAGCGGCTGCCAGGGCGACCTTGCGCTTGGCGACGCGTAAGCCGGCCGTCACGCGGGACAGGCTCGTCTCCGCCGAGAGGTCCTGATCCAGCGCGGCCAGGAGATCGTCGAACGTTTTGTCCGGTCCGTCGGTCAGCCACGCGCGAAGGAAGGCCGGCTCCTGGATCAGACAGCGACTCAGGTAGGGGCTGTTGCCGAAGACGGCGTCCAGCAGCGCGCTGCCGGGTTCGGTGCCGACGAACGCGTCGAAGAACTCGACGTTGGCCGGGTCGGCGGTCGCGGATTCGGTCCAGCGCGCGCGCGCCGCCGCGGCACGATCCGGGTCGGCCGGTCGCGGCAGCAGCCCGCAATCCAGGGTGGTCAGGTCGAAGCTCATGATAAGCGTGCGTAATTTCGCCGCAAACTGCGTTAATACCCTCCGGTGGTCAAGGCCTATACGATATCTTATCTATCTTGTGCCAGGGTGTGCCGGACGCGGGCGCGGCGGCGTGGAACGGCACTCCGAAAGGGAAACTGAACAATCGTGGTCAGACACACGTCGCTGATCCTCTCGGAGATACTGGCAGGATTGCTGGCCGGCCTCGTGGCACTCGGTGGTCTGGCGGCGTGGCGTCTGCATGCGGGGCCGGTCCCGCTCGACTTCCTGACACCGCATCTCGAGACGGCCCTCAATGAGGAGAGCGGCGGCTACGTCGTCGATATCGATCAGACCGTCGCGGTCTGGGCCGGCTGGCGGAATGCGATCGATATCCGGGCGACCAATGTTTCGGTTACCGCGCCGGATGGCGCCCCGCTCGCATGGGTCCCGGAACTGTCACTCGGCCTCTCGCTGCGTGCACTCGTTCGCGGCCGGCTCGCGCCGACGGGCCTCGATGCTTTGCGACCGAGTATCCGTGTCGTTCGGCTCGTGAACGGCGAATTCTCCATGGGTTTCAGCGGGCTGGGCGGCGACGCGCAGCCCCGGCCCGGCAATCCGAAGGGGGCGAGGGCGGGCGAGGCCATCCAGGAAGCTGGACGCGGCGAGGAGATCATTCGGTTCGTCATCGGCGAACTTCTGAGCGATCCGGACCCCGATCGCACACTCGGCTATCTGCGTCGGCTCAGCGTGATCGACGCCAGGGTCGTGTTCGAGGATCGCGTCGCCCGCAAATTCTTCCGCTCACCGGCGGCGACCGTATCGCTGTTCAAGACCGACGACGGTATCGTCGGCGACGCCTATCTGCCGCTCGAATACGAAGGCCGGCTCGCCGACCTGCGTGGCCAGCTCGACGTCGGTCGCGAAGGCGAGAGATATTCCGCGCGCTTCGATTTCAGAAATCTCGAACTGGCCGAGTTTGCTCCCAGTTTTCCGCAGATCGCCGAGCTCGTGGCGTTCAAGATGCCGCTTCGAGGCGAAATAGCGTTGTCCGGCGCCGTGCATGGCGGTGTTGAGCGTATCGAGTTCGATCTCGTCGGGAGCGCGGGAACGTTGGATCTGCGTGAGCTCTATCGGGAGCCGATCGATCTTCATGGCCTGCTGGTGAGCGGAAGCGCGAACCCGAACCTGCAGCAGATTGTCATCGACGAGGCCATCCTCGATCTCGGCGGGCCGCTGATCCACGCGAGCGCCGCGTTTGCGATCGATGCTCGCGAGTCGACGATGCGTCTGTCCGGGCAGCTCAAAGACATGCCGATGGCTTCCCTTGAGCGTTATTGGCCGCCCAGTCTGGGTCCGGTGCAGCGCAAATGGGTCACCGAACACATGACGAACGGCGTTGCGCGCGAGGCGACGATCGAGATCGCGGGCCGGCGGTCAAACGACGGAACGGGTGCAATCGTCATGGAGACGATCGCCGGGACGCTGGTCTACGACGATCTCTCGGTCGACTACCTAAACCCGATGCCGATCGTCACCGGGATCGACGGCCGGGGCACCTATGACCACGACGGGCTGTATCTCGGAGTCGAGAGCGGCCGCGTCGGCGAGGGCGTGACGATCACCGGCGGGCAGGTCGATATCACCGGGATGAGCAAGATGGGGAACGGCAACCCTGCCCAGATCGTGATCGTCGCCAAGACCGAAGGAGATGCCCGCTCGGCGGTCGAAATCCTCGATCATGAGCCGCTTTCCCTGGGCCGGAAGCTCGGCTTCGATCCCGCAAACCTGTCCGGCACGATGGCCGCGGATATCCGCTTCGAGTTTCCGCTGACTCGAACGCTGACGACCGACATGCTCGCCATCACGACGGCGGCCCGCCTCGAGAATACGTCGCTGTTGCCCGGCCCGTTTGGCCTGCGCGTCACCGGAGGCAACCTGGATCTCGATCTGACGGAGCACGGAATGCGGATCTCGGGCGATATCCTTCTGAACGATGTCAACGCCCGGCTCGACTGGGACGAGCATTTTCGTGGTTCGGGCGATTTTAAACGACGGTTCGTCGTGGCCGGCGAGCTGGATCGTGGCGGGCGCATGGCGCTCGGTCTTCCCGATCTTTCATACTGGATCGAGGGGCCGGCAAATACCGAGCTCACGCACACGATCCGAGACGATCAGCCCGATCAGCTCACGCTCCGGGCTGATCTCCGCAGATCACTCGTGAAGGTGCCGGTAATCGGCTGGCGCAAGGAGAGGGGCCTGCCGGGAACGTTGGCGGTGGAGGGAACGCTGTCTGAGGAAGCAGGGCTCGTCTTCGACCGCTTCGATCTCGTCACCGACGACATGGACGGGCGTCTCGTGATGGAATTCCAGCGCGATCTGTCGGATATCAGGAAAGTGACGGTGAAACGCGCACTCTATCGCGGCAACGATGTTGCCGGGACGATCACCGTCGACAAGGACGGCAGCTACCAGCTGGATTTGAAGGGCGATCGCATCGATGTCCGACATTTTCTCGATGCGGACGCCAACGGCATGGCGTCATCGGATCGTACGGCGGCAACCCGGCCGTTCTTCGTCAAGGCGCAGTTCAAGGAGGCCCAGACCAGCGAAGATCGGCGTGTCTACGGTGCCCAGTTCATCGGCAAGTATGACGGCCGACACTGGCGGCTCGCGACTCTCGATGCCCAACTCGATCAGGGCGCCAACCTCGCATTGCGGTACGAGCCCGACGAGAGCGAAGGGTACAACCTGTCGATCGAGTCGCACGACGCCGGCCAGGCGCTGCGGACGCTAGACTGGTTCAACCAAATCCAGGGCGGCTCGCTCGTTATCAAGGGACGCCGGGCGGCGACCGACGCGCCGCTCAAGGGAACGTTCACGGTCAAGGACTATCGGCTGGTCGAGGCCCCCGCCGGGCTGCAGTTCCTGCAGCTTCTCACCGTCGTCGGACTGCCCGCCGCGGTCAGCTCACGCGGCGTCAGTTTCGTCAGCATGGACGGCAGCTACAGCTACGCCGATGGAGTGCTGACCCTCGGCAACGTCGATAGTTTCGGCGCGACCACCGGTCTTCATATCGACAAAGGGGCCGTGCTCGACTTCAACAAAAACACGATCAACATGACCGGCGTCGCAATTCCCGCCTACGCGGCCCAGGGGGCCATCGGCAAGATCCCGCTCATCGGTGACATCCTGACCGGCGGCGAAGGATTGATCGCGACCAATTTCCAGATCGTCGGCAAGTTCGAGTCACCGGAAGTCCGTGTCAGTCCCCTGTCGGCGCTGCCGCTGCCCGGGTTCATTCGCAAGATGTTCCGCGTTCCCGGGGGAGAGGGAGAGCCGAAGGATGGCGACCGGCCCGGCGCGGAATCGCCGCGCATGGTCGACTGATCGACGGGTTTTCAGCGCGATCAGGCGGGACGGACCAGCGCGTGCCGTTTCTTGCCCGCCGACAGCTTGATCAGCCCGTCCGTGTTCACGTCGGCCAGCGTGACCCGGGCCAATTCCTCGCCGAGAACGGCGTCGTTTACCCGGGCACCGCCGCCCTTGATCAACCGTCTTGCCTCGCCGTTGCTCGCGGCGAGTCCGGCCCGGCGCATTAGCTCGAACGCGGGCAGGCCGCCCTCCAGCTCGCTTCGCGCGATCTCGATCGTGGGCAAATTCTCGTCGATCCGGCCTTCCTCGAAGGTCTTGCGCGCGGTCTTCGCTGCGGCATTCGCCGCCTTGGCGCCGTGGCAAAGCCGCGTCGCCTCGTTCGCGAGGACCTTTTTCGCTTCGTTGATTTCCGCGCCCTCGAGGGTCTCCAGCCGGACGATCTCGTCGAGCGGTAGGTCGGTGAACAGCCGCAGGAACCGTCCAACGTCGGCATCTTCGGTGTTGCGCCAGTACTGCCAGTAATCGTACGCGCTCAGCCGATCTTCGTTGAGCCAGACCGCGCCGGCGGCCGTCTTGCCCATTTTCGTCCCCGAGGCGCTCGTCAGGAGCGGGGTCGTCATGCCGTAAAGCTGGATCTGGTCGGACTTGTGTGCCAGTTCGATCCCCGCGACGATATTGCCCCACTGGTCGGACCCGCCCATTTGCAGGCGGCAGCCATAGCGCCTGGCAAGCTCGACGAAGTCGTAGGCCTGCAGCACCATGTAATTGAATTCGAGGAAGGTGAGCGGCTGCTCGCGGTCGAGACGGAGCTTGACCGAGTCGAAGGCGAGCATCCGGTTGACCGAGAAGTGACGCCCGTAATCCCGCAGGAACGGGATGTATTCGAGCGGATCGAGCCAATCGGCGTTGTTGACCATCACCGCGTCCGTCCGGCCGTCGCCGAATTGCAGAAACTTCTCGAATATCCGCCGAATACTCTCGATGTTGCGGTCGATCTGCTCGGTGCCGAGCAGCTGTCTTTGTTCGTCCTTGCCCGACGGGTCGCCCACTTTCGTCGTACCGCCGCCCATCAGCACGATCGGCTTGTGCCCCGTCCGTTGAAGAAGTCGCAACAGCATGATCGAGACGAGGCTTCCCGCATGCAGCGAGTCGGCGGTGGC
The DNA here is from genome assembly GCA_041584475.1 of Alphaproteobacteria bacterium. Taxonomy (GTDB): domain Bacteria; phylum Pseudomonadota; class Alphaproteobacteria; order UBA8366; family JADFVY01; genus JBFHDX01. Next base: position 22,446 of record JBFHDX010000020.1, on the reverse strand, counting down.
GTCAAAGCCGATATAGGCGGAAAGCCGCTGACCGCTCGCAAGCTCGTCGAGTCCATCCATGTCCGTGCATTGATGCATGTAGCCGCGCTCGACCACGGCCTTGAGGAATTCGGTGCGAGGACTGGTCATTGCGTCCGTTTGTCGAGAGCTTGCGCTGGTTGCCGGCGGGCCGTCCCTTTAACACAATCGCCGGCAGCGAACAATCGCGCGCGGACAGCGGACGGGGCGGCCTCTGGACTGCCGTCGCGGCGCTGATTTTCAGGCGAGACGGTATGCCCGCCGGCCGGTCGCGCGGGCGCGCCAGAGTGCAAGCGGGTGATCTGTCGGGTTAACGATTTCCAAGTAAATTTCCCATAGCATTGAAATGGTTGATCAACAAAGCGTCCGCAATGCGACAGGGCGTAAGGAAATGACGGCGACAAGATTGAGGCCGGTATCGAAGAAACCGTTCACGGCGGAGCTGCAGCAACGCCGCGATCTGCGCGTGAGCAACGAGCAGATCCTGCAGGAGATCCGGTCCCTCGAATCGCGCTTGGAAAAGTTGGCGGTCGGGAACGTCGAGGTCGACGGTGCAACGCCAGGGACGCTGCTCGATCAGGTCGAGCGAACCAAAAAGGAAATCGCAACCCTGATCACCCAGAACACCAAGGATGACAGGCTGGCGACAGCGGCGCGCGAGCTGCAGGCCGTCGTGCGGGCGACCGAGGGTGCGACGTTCACGATCATCGACATCGCCGAACGCATCGACGAGCTGCTGCACGATCTGAAGTCGCACACCGGCGATTCGACGGTCGTGGCGACCGCCGAGGAAATCGCCGAAACCACGACCGATCTATACGAGGCCTGCAACTTCCAGGACATCACCGGCCAGCGCATCAAGAAGGTGGTCAATACGCTGCAGTTCGTCGAGGAACGACTCGCCGCGATGATCGAAATCTGGGGCGCCGACACGCTTTCGGTCGTCGAACACCCGAAGGACGTTCGCGACGAGGAGACGCATCTGCTGCAGGGCCCGCAGATGGAGGAGGATGCGATCGCGCAGGAGGATATTGACAAGCTTTTCGAATGATTTGCCGGGCGCAGACCGGCGATGCGCAGGCGGCGGGGTCAGATCGAGGCTCCGCCGTTTTTGATTCCCGGCGTTCGCGCGACCCGCGCGACGTCGCCGGAAGTCATCCCGCCTGTTTCGCGGCCGCCGCGGCCGCCGCCGCGGCGTCGAGATATTTGCTGACGCTCTCCTCCAGCTCCTCGAACCGGCCATGGAAGAAGTGGTTGGCGCCCTCGAGTATCTTGTGCTCGACGGTGATGTCGCGCTGCTGGTTCAACTTGTCGACGAGCTTTCGGACCGACTCGATCGGCACGATCTCGTCCTTGTCGCCCGTGAGCACCAGTCCCGACGAAGGGCAGGGGGCAAGGAAGCTGAAGTCATAGAGATTGGCCGGCGGCGCAACCGAGATGAAGCCGGTGATTTCGGGTCGACGCATCAGCAATTGCATGCCGATCCACGCGCCGAAGGAAAAGCCGGCGATCCAGCATTCTCGGCTGTTCTGATTGTAGCTCTGCAGCCAGTCGAGCGCCGAGGCCGCGTCGGAGAGTTCGCCCTCGCCGCGAGAGAATGTTCCCTGTGAACGCCCGACACCTCGAAAATTGAATCGCAGGCAAGCGAAACCGCGTTTCAGGAACGTATGGTAGAGCGTGAATACCACCTTGTTGTTCATGGTGCCGCCGTGCTGCGGGCTCGGATGCAGCATGAGGGCGATCGGACTGTCGGGCTGCCTGCCAGGATTGTACCGTCCCTCGAGACGGCCTTCCGGCCCGTTGAATATCACTTCCGGCATGGTGGTGACCGAGCTTCCTCGCGCGATGGTATCGCAGGAACCGGGCCGCAATTCCTGATGGCGGGACTGGGGTATTGCGTGGTTTGCCAACGAAAACCGCGTCCGAATTCCCAGCCTCGCTTGACTGACTTTTGCCGCGACCGTATATCCTTACAATACGTTGGGCCGAATATATTGCTGTCCGCTCGGTAAGGCCAAGCAGGCGAAGCATAATAAATGTTAGACGGGTGACATGTTCAAGTACTTGAAGGCAGAAATCGACGGAATGATGGCGCGTGACCCCGCGGCGCGATCCCGGCTGGAGGTCGTTCTGTGCTATCCCGGGTTCCATGCCATCGTCTTTCACATGATTGCGCATCCCCTGTGGAACAGGGGCTGGCGCGTGCTGGCACGCTGGATTTCCCAGGTGGGCAGATTCATGACGGGCATCGAAATCCATCCGGGTGCCCGGATCGGACGCAATTTCTTCGTCGATCACGGCATGGGCGTCGTCGTTGGTGAGACCTCGGTGATCGGCAACAACGTGACGCTCTACCACGGCGTCACCCTGGGTGGTGTGGCCCCGTCCGTGGACTCCGACAGTCAGCGAAATCAGAAGCGGCACCCGACGCTCGATGACAACGTCATCGTCGGGTCGGGCGCACAGGTTCTGGGCCCGATCACGGTGGGCCACGGCTCGCGCATCGGCGCCAATGCGGTGGTGACAAAGGACGTTCCGTGCTGCGTGACGGTCGTCGGCATCCCCGCGAAGATCGTCTCGAAGGTGGTAACCGAAGAGTCCTTCGAGCCTTACGGCACGCCGATGGGCGATCTGCCCGACCCGATGGCACAGGTTGTCGAGGGACTGAAAACGCAGATCGGCGGACTGAAGTCCCGTATCGACGAGCTTGAGCAGGAGTTGGCCGAATACGAGCGCGCGCTTGCGCCCGTGCCTCTGACGGAAGTCGAGGAAGGCGGGGAGCGCGATGCCCAGGCCAAGAACTGAGTGGTTCGACCGCGATGGACGCGATCGGAAACAGTGGGGGTGAGTTAACGTGCGACTGAGCACCAAGGGCCGTTACGCCGTGATGGCGATGGTTGACCTGGCGATGCACAGCAAGGGCAGGCCGGTGGCACTGGCGGCGATCGCCGAGCGTCAGGACATTTCGTTGTCGTATCTCGAGCAGCTTTTTGCGCGTCTCAAGCGGAACGCGCTGGTCAAGAGCGTGCGCGGCCCCGGTGGCGGCTACCTTTTGGCACGCGGCGCCGCGGGCACCCGCATCTCGGACATCATTCTGGCGGTCGATGAACCGATCCGCGCGACGCGGTGCGATCCCCAGTCGCCTTACGGCTGTACCAAGACTCGGATGCGCTGTGCGACCCACGATCTATGGGCCGAGCTGAGCAATCAGATCCACCTGTTCCTGAGTTCGGTAACGCTGGCCGATGTCTGCGAGAACCGCATCCTGGGGGCGAGCGGGCGCCTGCACAACCAGGCGAACCTTGCCGTGGACCAGGTGCCAACCGCCAGCGCGGCCGAATGACCGTGAGCTAGCGCCGGTTTGAGCGCGGAAGTCACCTGCTATCTGGATCACAATGCGACGAGCCCGTTGCGCCCGGAAGCGGCAGCGGCGGTTCTGCGCGCCCAGACCGTGTCGGGCAATCCGTCCTCGGTCCATGCCTTCGGACGGGCCGCACGCCGGCTGGTAGAAGAGTCACGAGCGCGCGTCGCCTGGATGATCGGTGCCCGTCCCGAACAGGTGATCTTCACCAGTGGCGGCACCGAATCGAACAACCTGGCGCTGCGAGGCTGCGGGCGCAGGCGCATCATCGCCTCTGCCATCGAACATCCGTCGGTACTGGACGCCGCGGAGGGCACGGAGACCGTCGACGCCGGCGCCGACGGGGTCGTCCTTGTCGATGCGCTTTCCGATCTGCTTGCGCGCAACCAGGAGCCCGCCGTCGTTTCCGTGATGCTCGCCAACAATGAGACCGGCGTCGTGCAGCCGGTTCGGGAAATCGTGGAGCTTGCTCGCGTGCATGGTGCGCTCGTCCACTGCGATGCCGTCCAGGCACCCGGTCGCATCCTGGTCGATTGGACGGCGCTGGGGGTCGACATGATGAGCCTGTCGGCGCACAAGCTGGGAGGACCGAGAGGTGTCGGCGCCCTTGTCCTCGGCGACAATCTGCAACTATCGGCGATTACCCGCGGCGGCGGCCAGGAGCGGGGCCGGCGTTCGGGCACCGAAAACGTTTCCGGGATCGCAGGGTTCGGGGCTGTCGCCGAAATCGTCCAGGACGACCTCGCGAATGCAGGCGGGCTGGCTCGGCTGCGCGATCGGCTCGAGGAACGGGTGCGTCAGGAAATCCCGGCGGCACGCATCGTCGCGCAGGGATCTCCGCGGCTACACAATACGTCGTGTATCGCCCTGCCACACGTCTCGGCGGAGCTTCAGGTGATGTCGCTGGATCTGGAAGGCATCGCGGTCAGCGCCGGTTCCGCCTGCTCCTCGGGCAAGGTCGCGACCAGCCATGTCCTGCGCGCCATGGGTCTTTCCGCCGATATCGCAGGCTGCGCGATCCGGGTGAGCCTTGGTCACGGAAACACGGCCGACGACGTCGACCGCTTCGTCACGGCATGGAAGGGCGTGGCTGAACGGGCCGGCCGCAGCGCCGCCTGAACCGCACAAGTGCGCGCGGGAAACCGCGATTGCGACAATTTGCACAGATCGACATGTGTTTTTCACTTGAAATCAGGACCAAATTGTATACCTTTTAATCGGACCTAAATGGTACGGTTTTGGAAAGTTGTTTAAGATCAGTAGAATGACCGACTACGGGGTGGTCATCATGGCGCAGCTCGCGCAGGCGCGAGACGCGGTCGTGACCGCACCCGATCTGGCGAGCGCGGCCGGTCTGCCGGCGCCGACCGTGGCGAAGATCCTGAAGCGCATGGCGCGAGGCGGCCTCGTTACGTCGCAGCGCGGCATCCACGGCGGTTACGCGTTATCCCGGGCCGCTGACGAGATAAGCGTCGCGGACATCATAGCAGCGCTGGAAGGCCCGGTGGCGGTGACCGCCTGCGTCGACGGCGCGGTCGGTTGTACGGTCGAGAGCCTGTGCCCGATCCGCGGCTGCTGGGATCGCGTGAATGCGGCAGTCAACCGGACGCTGGAATCGATGTCGCTGGCCGAGATCGCGGCACCGCCGAATTTCATCGACATGCCGCGGCGCGTCACGAGCGCGGCACGGGCGAACGAGACCTGAACCGGATTACATTCGGCAGTATTGCAAGACGTTGGGAGTATGGAAATGGCGGTGACGCCTGACACGGTCGACCAGCTCCGGTCGGTGACCGACGAGAAATACAAGTACGGATTCGTCACCGATATCGAAGCCGAAGTGGCGCCCAAGGGGCTGAACGAGGAGACCATTCGCTTCATCTCCGCCAAGAAGGAGGAGCCGGAATGGCTGCTCGAATGGCGGCTTAAGGCGTATCGCGCCTGGCTGGAGATGGAAGAGCCGCAGTGGGCGAAGCTCGAAATCGCCCCGATCGACTATCAGGACGCCTACTACTACTCGGCGCCGAAGATCAAGGACGGACCGAAGAGCCTCGACGAGGTCGATCCGAAGTTGCTCGAGACCTACGAAAAGCTGGGCATTCCCCTGAAGGAGCAGGAGTGGCTGGCCGGCGTCGCGGTCGACGCGGTATTCGACAGCGTCTCCGTGGCGACGACGTACAAGAAGCGACTTGAGGAGGAGGGCATCATCTTCTGCTCGATCTCCGAGGCGGTTCGCAACCATCCGGAGCTGGTCAGGAAATACATCGGCTCGGTGGTGCCCTATACCGACAACTTCTTCGCGACGCTGAACAGCGCCGTCTTCACCGACGGATCCTTCGTCTATGTTCCCAAGGGCGTGCGCTGCCCGATGGAGCTGTCGACCTACTTCAGGATCAATGCCCAGAACACCGGCCAGTTTGAGCGCACGCTCATCATCGCCGATGAGGGTTCGTATGTGAGCTATCTGGAAGGCTGCACCGCGCCGCAGCGCGACGAGAACCAGCTGCACGCGGCGGTTGTCGAGCTGGTTGCGCTCGAGGACGCGGAAATCAAGTACTCGACGGTGCAGAACTGGTACCCGGGAGACGAAGACGGTGTCGGCGGGATCTATAATTTCGTGACCAAGCGTGCGGCCTGTCGCGGACGCAATTCGAAGGTATCGTGGACGCAGGTCGAGACCGGCTCGGCGATCACCTGGAAATACCCGAGCTGCATCCTGCAGGGCGACAATTCGGTCGGCGAGTTCTACTCGGTCGCCATCACCAACAACCGCCAGCAGGCGGATACCGGGACCAAGATGATCCATCTGGGTCGCAACACGCGCTCGACGATCATCTCGAAGGGCATCTCCGCCGGCCGTGCCGACAACACCTATCGCGGCCTCGTGCGCATCCAGCCGCGGGCCGAGGGCGCGCGCAACTATACGCAGTGCGACAGCCTCCTGATCGGTGACCGCTGCGGTGCCCATACCGTGCCCTACATCGAGTCGCGCAATCCGTCGGCGAAGGTCGAGCACGAGGCGACGACGGCGCGGATCAGCGAGGACCAGCTCTTTTACTGCCGTCAGCGCGGCCTGTCGGAGGAAGAGGCGGTGTCGCTGATCGTCAACGGCTTCTGCAAGGAGGTGATGCAGCACCTGCCGATGGAGTTCGCCGTCGAAGCACAGAAATTGGTTGGAATCAGCCTGGAAGGCAGCGTCGGCTGAATTCCGCGGCAAGCTAGGAACGGAGAACGGACTCAACATGGCAATGCTGGAAATTCGCAACCTGCACGTGACCGTCGACGGCAAGCCGATCCTCAAGGGCCTCGAGCTTGCGATCGAGCCCGGCGAGGTGCACGCGCTCATGGGTCCGAACGGCGCCGGCAAGAGCACGCTGAGCTACGTGATCGCGGGGCGGAAGGGCTACGACGTAACCGAAGGGCAGGTTCTGTTCGATGGCCAAGATATCCTCGAGATGGAGCCCGAAGAGCGCGCCTGCGCCGGCCTGTTCCTGGCTTTCCAGTATCCGGTGGAGATCCCCGGCGTTTCCGGTACGACGTTTCTCAAGACCGCGTTGAATTCGTTGCGCAAGGTTCGCGGCGAGGCCGAGCTCGACGCCATGCAGTTTCTCAAATTCGTGCGCGAGAAGGCGAAACCGCTCGGCATCGGCGACGAGATGCTGAAGCGCGCGGTCAATGTCGGGTTTTCCGGCGGCGAGAAGAAGCGCAACGAAGTGCTGCAGATGGCCGTGCTCGAGCCCCGGCTGGCGGTGCTCGACGAGACCGATTCGGGGCTCGACATCGACGCGCTGCGAATCGTCGCCGACGGCGTGAACAAGCTGCGCGATCCGGCCCGGGCGACATTGGTTATCACGCATTACCAGCGGCTGCTCGACCACATCGTGCCCGACCGTGTCCACGTTCTCGCCGACGGCCGGATCGTCAAGTCCGGCGGCAAGGAACTGGCGCTCGAGCTGGAAGAGAAGGGCTACGCGCAATTCTCTGGCGCGCAGGCAGCCTGAGGGACGAAAAGCGAATGGTTCGGAGGACGACAGGAGACACGACCCTCGGCGACGGGTTTGACACCGCCGCGCGACGGCTGCCCGGCGCCGACGTCGCCTGGCTGACCGGATTGCGGCGCGCCGGGATCGAGGCCTTTCGGGCCGCGGGCCTGCCGACGCGCCGGGTCGAGGCATGGAAATATACGAACTTGAACGCGTTGGCGAAGCTGGGGTTCGAACCGGCCGACGAGGACTCGTCGGCGGCGCTCGACGCAATTCCGGCCGATGCGCTCGCGCTCGACGGCGCCTGTCGGATCGTGCTGGTGAACGGCCGCTTGCGCCGCGATCTGTCGGATATGGACCGGATCCCCGACGGCGTCACGGTATCCGGGCTTGCTGAAACGCTGACCCGGGACCCCGCGTCGCTCGAAGGCCGGATTGCCCCGGTCTCGCACGATCGCGACGGCGCGCTCGCAGCTCTCAACGCCGCGTTCCTGGAAGACGGCATCGTCCTCGATTTTGCCGACGGCGCCGAGGTCGCGACGCCGATCCATCTCATCTCGGTGGGCGTTCCTGCGGCGGGACGCGCAGTCGCCGCCTATCCGCGCAATCTCGTCGTCGCCGGCAGGGGCAGCCGCGCGACGCTTGTCGAGAGCCACGTCGCTGCCGGTCGAGGGCCGTATTTCTCTAACGGAGTGACCGACGTGACGCTGCAGGACGAAGCCAAGCTGACGCGCGCAAAGCTTCAGAACGAAGGTTCCGAGGGCTTTCACATCGCACTGGCGCGCGTGTCGATCGGCAATGGGGCCGTCTATGACGGTTTCGTGCTGCAGCGTGGCGGCGCGTTGTCGCGCGACGAAATCCATGCGTCGATCATCGGCAGCGGAGCGGAATGCCGGCTCAATGGCGCCTATCTGGGAAGCGGCCGGCAGCATATCGACAACACGACGGTGATCGACCACCGGGCGCCGGGCAGCCTGTCGAGGGAAGTCTACAAGGGCGTTCTGGACGAACGGGCGCGCGGCGTGTTCCAGGGCCGAATCGTCGTCCACCGCGACGCACAGCAGACCAACGGCCACCAGCTCAACAAGACGTTGCTGCTGTCGCGCGACGCCGAGATCGACACCAAGCCGGAACTCGAGATCTACGCCGACGACGTCAAGTGCAGCCACGGCGCGACGGTGGGAGAGCTCAGCGATGCCGAGCTGTTCTATATGCGCAGCCGGGGCATCGACGAGGCGACGGCCCGCGACATGCTCGTGTCGGCGTTCGTCGGAGAAGCCATCGAGCAGCTGCGCGATGCGACGCTGGTCCGGCTTTTCGGCGATTACGTCAGCGGCTGGGTCGAAGCCCGGCACCGGTCGACGGAGGAGAGCGGAGCATGAGGGCGGAAGCAGAAACGCTTGTGCCGGCGCCGGCGCTAGACGTCGAGGCGGTGCGCCGCGATTTCCCGATCCTGTCGCGCACCGTGCACGGCAAGCCGCTGGTCTTTCTCGACAGCGCGGCCTCGGCGCAGAAGCCGCGCCAGGTCCTGGACGCCGAGCGGTACATCTACGAGCACGAGTACGCCAACGTGCACCGCGGCATCTATCATCTGAGCCAGGTCGCAACCGACCGCATGGAGGCGGCGCGGGAGACCGTGCGCCGCTTCCTCAACGCCGGCAGCGCGCGCGAGATCGTGTTCACGCGCAACGCCACGGAGTCGATCAATCTCGTCGCCGCCGCATGGGGGCGGAGCAGCCTGAAGCCGGGTGACGAAATCGTCATCTCGGAAATGGAGCATCACTCGAACATCATCCCCTGGCAGTTCCTGCGGGACGAGAAGGAGGTGGTGATCCGCGTTGCGCCGGTCTCCGACGAGGGCGAGTTGCTGATCGACGAATTCGCTGCGCTGCTCGGGCCGAAAACCCGCCTGGTCGCGATCACCCACATGTCGAATGCGCTCGGCAGCGTCACGCCGGTCGCGCGGATCACGCGTCTGGCCCATGACGCCGGGGCGCTGGTATTGCTCGACGGCGCGCAGGCCGTGACCCACCTGCCCGTCGACGTCCGCGATCTGGACTGCGACTTCTACGCGTTCTCGGGCCACAAGCTGTATGGGCCGTCGGGGATCGGCGTGCTCTACGGCAAGGAAGCCCTCCTCGATGCGATGCCCCCCTATATGGGCGGCGGCGAGATGATCCGCAGCGTCAGCTTCGAGCGCGCGGAATGGGCCGATCTGCCTCACAAGTTCGAGGCCGGTACGCCGGCGATCGCCCAGTCGGTGGGGCTCGCCGCGGCGATCGACTACGTGATCGGGCTGGGCATGGATGCCATCGCCGCGCACGAGCACGATCTGCTGACCTATGCGACGCAGCGGCTCTCGTCGATCGACGGCCTGAGGATCATCGGCACGGCGCCGGGGAAGGCGAGCGTCGTCTCGTTCACGATGGACTGCGCCCATCCGCATGATGTCGGCACACTCGTCGATCGCGCCGGTGTGGCGATCCGCGTCGGACATCACTGTGCGCAGCCGCTCATGGACCGGCTGGGCGTCGCCGCCACCGCGCGCGCCTCGTTCGGCGTCTACAACACGCGATCCGAGGTCGACAGCCTGGCGAGCGCGCTGGAGGCGGTACGGGAGTTCTTCGGCTGATGTTCGACGAACTGCGAGAGCTCTACCAGGAGGTGATCCTGGATCATGGCAAGAGCCCGAGGAATTTCCGGGCCATCGAGCACGCGAAGCACCATGCGCGTGGCGACAATCCGATGTGCGGCGATCAGCTCGAAGTGTTTGTCGAGACCGACGGCAACGGTGTTATCACCGACGCCAGCTTCGTCGGCAGGGGATGCGCCATATCCGTGGCCTCGGCATCGCTCATGACGGAGATCCTCCAGGGCAAGACGATCGATCAGGCGCGCAGCATGTTTGCGGGCTTCCACAACATGTGCACGACAGGCGACGAGGACGCACTTGCGGGTATCACTCAGGACGACGCCGACCGGCTCCAGGTGTTGTCGGGGGTCCGAGAGTTCCCGATAAGGGTCAAGTGTGTGACGCTGGCCTGGCACACGATGAACGCCGCGACGAAGGGCGTGGAAGAGGTCTCAACGGAAACCGGCGAAGGTGCCTGAACGATGTCCCAGCAGGGCGCCACGTTCCATGACTTCATGCAGCTCTCGTCGCCCGCCGAGGGCACGGCGCGTGCCGGCTCGCCATTGCCCGCCGGCGAGACCGTTGCCGCTGGCGACGCGGTCGTCGCCGCGCTGCAGACCGTGCACGATCCGGAAATCCCGGTGAATATCTATGACCTCGGGCTCATTTACGACCTCGATATCGGCAGCGACGGGACCGTCAAGATCGAGATGACGCTGACGGCGCCGGCCTGCCCGGTGGCCGGCGAGCTGCCGCACTGGGTGGCCGATGCGGTCGCCGCGGTCGACGGCGTGGGCGAGGTGGAGGTGACGCTCGTCTGGGATCCGCCGTGGACGCCCGACCGCATGTCGGACGATGCGAAAATGCTGCTGGACATCGCCTGAAGGCGACACGACATGGCACTGAACCGCTCTGAGTCGGCGCAAGGCGCCCGGGGAGAGAAGGGAATGGAGAGACCGAAGGCAATGACGTTGACGGATGCCGCCGCGGCGCGCGTCAAGGAGCTGATGGCCAAGAGCACGAAGCCCGTGATCGGCGTGCGTGTCGGCATCAACACGCGCGGCTGTTCCGGCATGAGCTACGTCATGGAGTACGCCGAGGAGCAGAAGCCGTTCGAGGAGGTGGTCGAGGACAAGGGCGTCACCGTCTTCATCGACCCGGCGGCGACCATGTTCCTGCTGGGCTCCGAGATGGACTGGGTCGAGGACAAGCTTTCCTCCCGTTTCGTGTTCAACAATCCGAACGCCAAGGGAACCTGCGGCTGCGGCGAATCGTTCCACACCTGACCACGGCAACGGCTAGGGGCGACATAGGGCCGGGCGGGGCCGGTCGTGACAGCCGATCGATGCGGGCGGGGCAAGATCTCCTGAACCATGCCAAGAATGACCTTCATAGAACCCGATGGCACCCGCCGGGAAGTCGAGGCTCCCGTCGGCCTCTCGCTGCTCGAGATAGCGCACGACAACGACATCGATATCGAGGGTGCCTGCGGCGGCTCGCTTGCCTGCTCCACCTGTCACGTCATCGTCGATCCGCAATGGTACGCGAAGCTCAGTGAGCCCGAGGAGGAGGAGGAGGACATGCTCGACCTCGCCTTCGGCCTGACGCGCACGTCGCGGCTGGGCTGTCAGATCGTGATGAGCGAGGAACTCGACGGGCTGACGGTGACGCTGCCCGCCGAGACCCACAACATGCTGCTGGACTGACGCCGGCACGTCGCACCCCGCACGGGGTCACCATAACCCGCTGTTAACCAGGAGTCGGCTACCAAGGGCCAGTGCAACGCTGGCCGGATCCGATGCGCGTCGTAATCTGGGGAACATACGATACGGGCAAGCCCCGCACGCGCATCATGCTGCGCGGGCTGCGCGAGGCCGGCGTCGACGTCGTGGAGATTCACCGCGACGTCTGGCATGGCGTCGAGGACAAGGGTTACGTCTCGGGCATTGCGCGCAGGATTTCGCTCGCGGCGAAATGGCTGGCGGCCTACCCGGCGCTGATCTGGCGCTATCTCCGCTGCCCCAGGCACGACGCCGTCGTCGTCGGGTATCTCGGACATCTTGACGTGCTGGTGCTGTGGCCGTTTGCGGCGTTGCGCCGGGCGCCGGTCATCTGGGATGCGTTCCTCTCGCTCTACGACACGATGGTCGACGACCGGCGCCTGATCCACCGTCGCAATCCGCTGGCGACGTTGGTTTTCGCGTTGGAATGGCTGGCCTGCCGTGCGGCGCGGAGGGTCGTCCTCGATACCGCGGCGCACGGGCGATACTTCGCCGAGACCTACGGCCTCCGTGCTGACCGGATCGGCAGCGTGTTCGTCGGGGTCGAACCCGAGCGGTTTCCGCCGGTCGTGTCGCGGTCCGGCGGGAACGCCACGACGACCGTCCTGTTCTATGGACAATTCATACCGCTGCACGGCATCGACACCATCGTGCACGCAGCCGCGCTGGCGCGCGGCCAGCCGATCCGCTGGATCTTGATAGGGCACGGCCAGGAGGAGCCTCGGATTCGGCGCATGATCGAAGAGGCGAACGTCGAGATCGACTGGCTGGAATGGGTCGATTACCGTTCGCTCCGGGATCATATCGCCGCGGCGGACGTATGTCTTGGCATCTTCGGCGATTCGGGCAAGGCCGCCCGCGTGATTCCGAACAAGGTGTATCAGATCCTCTCGTCCGGCGTACCGCTGGTGACGCGCGATTCGCCGGCAATCCGCGAACTGCTGGAGCCGGAGCAACCGGGCATAAGGCTGGTGCCGGCCGCCGACCCCGCGGCGCTGCTCGACGCCATCCGCGAATTGCGCGGTTCGATCCAGGATCTGCCGCCGCCGCCGCTGCATCGACAGATCGCGCGCAAGCTGGCACCGGCCGAGGTGGGCGCACGGTTTCGCGACTTGATCGGATCGGCCGTGCGATGACCGGTTCGCCGCGCATCGACATCCTCCTGGCAACGTTCAACGGCGAGCTGTACCTAGCCGAGCAACTCGATTCGGTGCGCGCCCAAACCTACGGCAACTGGCGGCTGCTCGCGCGGGACGACGGATCGACCGATGCAACCCCGGCGATTCTGCGTCGGTATGCCGCGCTGGAGCCCGAGCGCATCGCGATCGTCGAGGATGGGCCCTGCGGCCTGGGCGCCCGCGGCAATTTCAGCCGCCTGATGCAGCGAGCCGACGCCGACTACGTGATGTTCTGCGATCAGGACGACGTCTGGCTGCCAGGCAAGATCGACACGCTGCTCGGCGCAATGCGGAAGCTCGAATCCGAAACTGGCGCCGACGCGCCGCTGCTCGTGCACAGCGATCTGCGCGTGGTCGGACCCGGCCTCGAGGAGCTGCACCCGTCATTCTGGGCATATCAATCGATCGACCCCGATTTCGGGAAATCGATCAACCGGCTCCTCATCCAGAACGTGGTCACGGGTTGCGCCGCGCTCTGCAATCGGCGCCTCGTCGAGCTTTCGCGACCGATCCCGCCGGAATCGCTCATGCACGACTGGTGGCTGGCGCTCGTCGCCGTCAGCTACGGGCGGATCGCATACGTGGCCGACGCCACCGTCCTGTATCGTCAGCATGGCGCGAACACGCTGGGGGCCAAGCGCAAGACACTGCTGACCTGGCTGCTGCGAGGGGTCAGATCGCCGCGCCGCGCCTTCGGGCGAGCGCGGACCCTGATCGCCGCGACGCAGGAGCAGGCCGCCGCGTTCGGAAGGTGCTACGGGACTCGACTGCCGCCCCCGGTTCTGGACTCGGTTGTCCGTTTTGCCGGTCTCGGCGAGCAAGGCTTCTTCGCACGTCGTCGGACCATAATCAGCTACCGGTTCCTTACGGCGGGCCCGCTCTCCAACATCGTGCTGCTGGCTGCGGTCTGAGGCTACGCGAGCGATGCCGGCCCGGATATACGACGCGCTCAAGTTCCTCGCCATCCAGGCCCTTGCGGTGCTGGATGCCGCCTGGCGCCGCCTGCTGCCGGATCGTCTGCAGGAACCGGTGATCCGGACGGGGGGCGTCACGCCGGGCTCGCGGAGCATCCTTTGTGTTTTCGCCCACTTCGATCGCGACGGGCTCGTAGACGACTATGTCGTCCATTACCTGTCGGCGCTGTCCGGTCTCGGCTGCGAGATCGTGTTCGTGAGCGCCGCGCCCGGATTCGCCGAGGCGTCGGCGAGACGGGTCAGCCCCTACTGCACGAAGATCGTGGCGCGGCAGAATCGCGGGTACGATTTCGGTTCGTGGCGCGATGGTCTCGCCTGCGTCGAGGATCCCGCCTCGTACGAGCGACTGATTCTGGCGAACGACAGTGTTTACGGCCCGGTTCGCGACCTGGCCGGGGTTTTCCGGGCGATGGACAAGCGCGGGGTGCCGGTCTGGGGCATCACCGATTCGCTCCGCTACGGCCGGCATCTGCAGAGCTATTTCCTCGTCTTCGAGAGACCGGTGCTGCAGAGCGAAGCGTTCCGGAATTTCTGGCGCGCGCTGCCGGACCATCGCCTGAAACACGTCGTCATCCTGCGCGGAGAGGTGGCACTATCGCGGCGTCTCCACCGGGCGGGCTTCGAGCTCGCGGCCCTGTGCGAGTACGAGTTGTTGGAAGACGCCGTCGCGCAGGAGGTGGCGCAGGGAACCGGCCGCACGTTCCCGGGCGCCCCGGTGAACTCGACCCATTGGGCCTGGCGGGCTCTGATCCGCGACCACGGGTGTCCCTTCGTCAAGGTCCAGCTGTTGCGCGACAATCCGAAGCGCATCGCCGACGTGTCTCTGTGGGAACGGACGATCCGCGAGCACGGCGATTACGATACGACGCTCATCAGACGCCACCTCGAACGGATGGCCGGCACAGACGACGACGATGACGTCCGGCGTCGCGTCCCGGGGGCCCGATCGGGCCGCGGCGGTGTCGTTCGCTAGTACATCATCCACTCACGTGGGATCGGCACCGGCCCGCTCCCGGCCACCCAACGGTATCGTACGCTGTGGGTAGACGGGTGGGGGAGCGGGCTCGAGCGAACCAATCGGATAATGCGCTGGTCAAGCGTCACCGTTCTGGCCGGGTGACCTTGCCGTGCCGACGGCTCGGGTCAGGCGCGCGCTTCACCCCTGAGTCGCTGCAGCGTCGCCGAGAAAGCCGCATAGGTTCTCACCCCCAAGTACGAAGCGAGGATTGCAAGCCAGAGCTTGACGCGCTGCGGCCGGGCCTTGGCGGCCTCGATCAGGAGCCCGCGCCCTTCGGCGATCGACCCGTCACGGCACTTGACGTCACCCAGAGCGTACAGGTGACTGGCCAGCACGCCCGGATACCGGGCGAAGCTGGCGTGGTGCTTCTCGATGATGTAACGGCGCGCGGCGAATCCGGCCTCCGTATCGCTGGAAATGTTTCCCGGCGTGTCATGCGAGAAGACGAGCGGTTCGTCGAGCAGCCGGAACGGATAGGCGGCCGCCAACCGCAGCACCAGTTCCCAGTCCTGGAAACGGGGCAGGTTCTCGTCGAAACCGCCGACCTTGTCGAGACACTTTCGAGGGATCAGGAGGGTCGGCGTGCCGACGAAATTGCCCAGCAAGAGCTGAGGCAGAATGTTTCCCTGGCGGCGGGACACCCACGGTTCGGGGACGTAGGTGTTGGATGACCCGCTGTGTCGCAGAAGGCCCGTGCACAGGACGGTCGTCTCGTCGCCGCACTCGTGCATCGCATCGACCTGTCGCGACAGCTTTTCGCGATGCCACTCGTCGTCGCTGTCCTGAAATGCGATGAGATCGCCGCGCGCGGCGGCGATGCCGGTATTTCGGGCTGCCGGCGCCCCGCGATTGCGGTCGTGACGGATGTAGCTAAGCCGCGGATCGGCGAAACCTTCGATGACTTGCTGGGTGTCGTCCGTGGAGGCGTCGTCGACGACGACGATTTCGAAGTCCCGGTAGGTCTGCGCGAGGACGCTCCCGATCGCCCGATCGAGAAGCGCCGCGCGATTGTGCGTCGGCAGGATTACGCTGACGAGCGGTGTTTGCGCGCGGCCCATCGTCATGCCACGGGTGAGCCCCGGCCGTCGCGATCAAGGGCTGCGACCATGGCGCGAGACGGCCGTGCGAAATCCGGGGCCTGCATCCCGCTCATGGCGCGAGGCTCCTGTAGAGTTCGGCGAGGCGTTCGCCCTGGCGGGCCGCATTGAATTCCCGCTCCACATGTTTGCGCGCGGCAATTCGCATCGGCTCCCAACAATCGATATGGTCAATCAGCCAATCGAGGTTGTCGACGAGGCCCTGCACGTCCCGTTCGGGCGCCAGCAGTCCGGTTTCGCGGTGTTTGACGATGCCGGGAATGTCGCAATGCGTCGTGCTGACGACCACCAGACCCGATGCCGCCATCTCGATCAACGATACCGGTGCGCCGCCTTCAGTGTCGCCGTCATCGGCGGTAATGCTCGGTGCGAGGAAGACGTGATGGCGCTCCGCCTCCGCCAGCAATCGCGCGTGCGGCTGATAGCCGAGCAGGGTAGTCGAGGGTTCCAGCCCGAGACGGTCGACAGACGCCAGAATCTCGCGCTTTTCGTCCGCCGCCCGCGGATCCTGGCCGGCGTCACCGATCACGGTGACCTCCAGCGGCACGTGCCGCTGCAGCCGGGCCAAGGCCTCGAGCGCATACGGGATACCCTTCTTTTGCCGGAACGAGGCGGCGATCAGCACGCGCAGCCGGTCGCCGGGTCGCCAGGGGAATGGGCGGAACGGCACGTCGTCGAGCGCGATCCCCAGGTGATGGACGTGGATCTTCGCCGCAGGACAGCCCAGTGCCGCGACCGCGGCCGCCATATGCGGACCCTCGCAAAGGACCGCATCGACCTGCGCAAACATGGTCCGGTAGCGGGCCGGCCAGTGCGGATCGAGCCCCGGCACGTAGTTCACGTCGAGCCCGTAGAACGTGACGACATGCCGTATCTTCGCATGTCGCGCCGCGCCGATATCGGCCCAACCGACGTGGCCGAAATGCGAATGGAGGATCTTCGCGCCGCAGCGGCGCGCGGTATCGACGGTGAACGACAGGTGGCGACGGATGCCCAGCTTGCGCAGCCTTCTGTCCCAGAACCGTTGCCAGGCCGGCCGGGATGCGAGGGCGTGGATGTTGGCAAGCCCGAACTGATCGAGATTCTCGACATATTCGCACGCCACATGAGCCGCGATGTCCGCTGGCAGATACCGCACCTGGTTGTACAGCCAGGTATGCGTCTGCGGCAGCCACACCGGGGTGCTGTGGACGACGGATATCATGCATCACGCGCGCGGATCGACGCGACCAGCTCGACAATCCGCTTTCTGTAGAAGAGCCAGTTCAACGACAGATAGATCGCTGCTCCGCCGGCCAGCTGCAGTGCCAGCGTCTGCCAGCGCTGGTCGGTCTGGACCGTGCCGAATGCAAGGACGCCGATGGCGGCGAGGACGGACGTCAGCGCTGCCGGAACCAGGCTGGCGACATAATCGCCGAGGCACGGCCCGATCAACGGTCGGATGTTGATCGCGTAGTTCAGCCAGTAATAGACCAGCTGCAGTGCGAGCAAAGCCTGCGCCACCGTCACCGCATCGCCTTGGCGCGCAGCCACGTAGATCGCCGGCGTCTGGGTGAACAGGAACAGAAGCGTCCAGTAGAAACCGAGATCCGCACGACCCTTCGCGAGCAGGAGCGATCCGACCGGATTGCCGGTGGAACGCAGCAGCGCCACGAATGCGAGGATCTGGATGAGGATGATCGAGGGGGCCCATTTCTCGCCCCAGAACACGTCGACGAAGACGGGGGCGGCGGCGGCGATGATGAAGAACAGCGGGAAATTGCTTGCTGCGACCACTTCGACGAGCCGCATGTAGGAATGTCTGAGTCGCTCGTTTTCGGTCTGGATCCTGGCGAAGATCGGAAATGCCACCCGCGTGAAGGCGGGGTTGAGCCGCTGGACCGGAAGCATGACCAGGTTGAGCGCCAGGCTGTAGTAGCCCAGGGCTTCCGCGCCAAGGAACGTGCCGAGCAGCAGCTGGTCGACCCGGCTGCCGATATAGTTGGCCGTTCGCTCGCCAAGCTGAAACAGGCCGAAGCTCAAATACCCTCGGATTTCGGACCAGCGGAAATACAGACGGGGCCGCCATCGATTCCAGCCGATCGTCAGCGCGAGCAGCGACGTGATCAGGGCCCCGAACACGTAGCCCCAGACGAGCGCGTAGACGCCGAACCCATACAGTGCCAATCCGATGCTGCTCGCGGAACCGGCGAACGCCCCGCAGACTTCGATGCCGACCAGCACCTTGAATCGCAGTTGCTTCTGCAAAAGGATCTGGAATTGTTGACCCAGCGGAATCACGAGGGTGACCAAACCGGCCCACATGATCAGTTCCGTCAGCCTCGCCTCGCCGAACAGCGCGGCCGCCAGCGGAGCGACGAGGATCACGGCGCAGTAGATCGCGACGCCGGCGAATATGTTGAGCCAATACAGCGACGATAGCTGTTCCCTACCCGTGTCCTGGCGATGGATGATCGCGTTGCTGATGCCCATGTCGACGAATGCGCTCAGCAGGCCGAGAACCACCATGACCATCGCCATGAGGCCGAAATCCGCCGGTGCGAGCAGGCGCGCAAGCACGGTCAACTGGACGAAATAGAGCGCCGTCGTCAGCAGGGTCGCGCCGCCCGTCCAGGCGACACCGGTGGCAGCGACCGGTCCGATCGATTTCATCCGATGGCACCCTGGCGTCGGGTGGCGGGCGGCGACAGCCGCCCGTAGCGACGCCGCGCGCCATCGGCTCCCGCAACGCGTGCGCCGGCAGCTCGCCGACATTTCCCGCGTGGCGGCATCAGCGAACGGTCGGTAGGGCAGGGCATGCCACGGCGCTCGTCACGGCTTTATCCAGTAGCGGCAATCGGCATTGACGTGATTCAACAATGCCTTGATTGCGCGGGCTTCCCTGAACTCGTCGACGGCTTTCCGGCACCCGTCGTAAGCACCGTAGTCGTCGATGATGACGATTCCGCCGGGAACCACCCGCTCGTACAGACGCTCGAGGCAGATCTTGGTCGAGGCATACCAGTCGGCGTCGAGGCGAAGTATCGCGATCTCGCTGATATCCGGCACTTTATCAAGTGCCGGCAGGGTCTCCTGGAACCAGCCCTTGTGGTAGTGCACGAATTCGTCGTCGTATCCGACCGTGCCGCACAGCAGGGCGTGAACCTCGTCGATTGATCCCGGCCCGCCGCGATGCGCGTATATTCCGCTGAGCGGCGCAAGCTTGCCCGAGAGTTCCTCCCGTCGCACGTCGGCCCACTGCTCCGCTTCCGAGATGGCCCGCTCGCCGTCAATCGCGGGATCCGGCTCGCAGATGTCGTCAAACGCATCGAAAAGATGAAGATGCCGGCGCCCGGCGCCATGGGCCAGATTGGCGAGCGCCATCAGTGCCACCGCCCCGCCCTTCCACACGCCGCACTCCACGTAGCTCCCGGGGAGGCCGGTCGTCTCGCAGTGCCGCGCCTGCTGGTAAAGCGTCACCAGGCACTCATATGAGAGCATCGTGTGGTCGAGGACGAGCGAGATCTTCTCGCGCGCCTCATCCTCGAAATCGTAGGCCGCGCGCGCGGTCCCGACCTTGCCGATGTCGTAGCCGAAGGAGCGCAGCACCTTTCTCGCCAGTTTTTCGGCCATCGCTGTCACAGACCACTCTCCTCTCGGGACGCGGATGCCGTTGCGAACCTCCCGCCGGTCCGGAACCCGCTCGTCATACCGCTGCGTTCACATCCGATCCGGCATTTCCGTGGCCGGCGTGAAGGAACCGCATCGCGACCTCTCTATCGTCGACGACCTCTCTCGCCGCACTTCTTGTCGCGCGACGGTCCCGATGCATGTGGTGCCGCGCAGTGCTCCCATCGGCGGCGGAGGCCGACCCGGTGATGGCTCATTTCCGCTGCCATTCCTCGTACCATTCCAGGATCTGGGGGTCGTCGAGATATGGCCTGTCGAGGTCGCGCGCGTCGCCGATCGGCCGCGCCGGATTGCCGGCCACGATCTGGAAGGGCTCGACATCGGCCGAAACATAGGCGCCCGCGTAGAGCACGGCCCCGTCGCCGATGCTGACGCCCGAGAAGACCCGCGCACCCGCGCCGACATAGACGTAACGGCCGAGCCTGACCGGGGCGAGGCGGTACCCCTTCTTCTCGTCTTCGGGGACCTCCTGGTAATGGTCGCCGTAGAGCCGGATAGCGATGTGCGAACTGTGCGTGAAAACCCCGACATAGGCCGCGAACTGGCAGCCCTCGCCGATCGTAATGCCGCCGACGCCATCGAGAATGTTGTAATGGCCGACGAAGACGTTGTCCCCGATCACGATCTTCTCCGGATGGTACAGCAGCGCGGTGTCGCTGATCCGCGTTCGCTCGCGGAACGACCCGGTCGCGTCGGTATATCCCCAGATCATCGACGGGGCTTTCGCGGCGCGGCGCTCGTCCGGACTCGCTCGCCTGGTCCGCAGCGGGAGGACCTTCCTGATGTGGGTCAGCATCGTCCCAGCACGAAATGGACCGCCGCGATCACGTCCTCGACGTCGCCGTCGCTCAGCGCAGGGGACAGCGGCAGGCTCACGGTCTGGCGGCCGATGCGCATGGCGCAGGGGAAGTCCTCGGGGCGCCAGCCGAAGCGGTCCCGGTAGAACGGATGTTCGGGAATGCTGAAGTAATGCACGCCGACGCCGATGTTTCGGGCGGTCATCGCGTCGAGAAAGGCGTCGCGATCCATCCCGGCGGCCTTTTCGTCGACGAGGATCGTGTACAGGTGATGTCCGTGACGCGTGTTCGGTGCCGGCGGCGGGGGCAGACGCAGCGGCAGGTCGGCGAGCGCCTCGTCGTAGCGTCGCCAGATCGCGCGGCGCCGTTTCCAGTTGCGCTCGACGCGCCGCAACTGATGTATCCCGATCGCCGCCTGCAGGTCCATCATGTTGTATTTGAAACCGCACTCGGTGACGTAATAGTGCCTGTAGCCCTCGTCGCCGAAGCGCTTCCACGCGTCCTTGCTCATGCCGTGGAGCGCCAGAACCTTGATGCGCGACGCGTCTTCCTCGTCGCGCGCCACGACCATACCGCCTTCGCCGGTCATGACGTTCTTGGTGACGTAGAAACTGAAGCACCCGAAATCGCCGAACGTTCCCGCCTTGCGCCCGCCGACTTCGCTCTCCACCGCATGCGCGCAGTCCTCGATGAGGCGCAGATCGTGCGCCGAGGCAAGTTCGCAGATCGCATCCATCTCACACGGCCGGCCGGCGAAATGGACCGCCACGATGGCGCGCGTGCGCGGCGTGATGGCGGCGCGGATACGGTCGGGATCGACGTTCATGGTTGCGGGATCGACGTCGGCCAGCACCGGTATGCCGCCCGCATGGATGATCGCGTTCACGGTGGCGCAGAACGTAAGGGGCGTGGTGATCACTTCGTCACCGGGCTCGATACCGGCCGCAAGGATGCTGAGGTGCAGCGCCGCGGTGCATGAGTTGACGGCGACCGCGTGGCGCACACCCTTGTATGCGGCGAAATCGGACTCGAAACGGGCCACTCGCGGCCCGGTGCCGAGCCAGCCCGAGCGCATGGTCCGGGTGACCTCTTCGATCTCGTCCTCGTCGATCTGCGGGGCGCCGAACACGAGGAAGTCCTCCCGCATCGGTCGGCTGGGCATGTGTCTGGTCATGCGACCGTGCCACCCGCGAGGCCAGGGTGAATTTGAGACAATGCGTGGTGTTCCTGCGCCAAAAAACGAGTTCCCTGGCAAATTCGACCGAGTTCCTACTGATAACGTCGACACCGTTAGCGATGCGTTAAGGCTATGCGGGATAATGACGAGCAGGTGCGCGATGTTTGCTTGATCGCATCGCGCGAATTCCGTTAACAGTAGCGCCGACTCACCAGGACGGTAATGACGTGACGATTCTCGTAACCGGCGGCGCAGGCTTCATCGGTTCAGCGGTTGTCCGCCGCCTGATCCGCGAGACCGAGGAAGCGGTCGTCAATGTCGACAAGCTGACCTATGCGGGGAACCTGGAATCGCTCGCCGGCGCCCGCGACGATCCGCGACACGTTTTCGAGAAAGCCGATATCTGCGATGCCGACGCCATCGGCCGGATCTTCGCGCAGCACCGCCCGCATGCGGTGATGCATCTGGCCGCCGAGTCCCATGTCGACCGGTCGATCGACGGACCGGCCGCGTTCATCGAGACGAACATCGTCGGCACTTACACCTTGCTCGAGGCGGCGCGCGCCTACCGTGACACGCTGCGCGGCCGGGAGCGCGACGGCTTTCGGTTCCATCACGTGTCGACCGACGAGGTCTATGGCACGCTGGGCGATACCGGCCTGTTCACCGAGGACACCCCGTACAGGCCCAACTCGCCCTATTCCGCAAGCAAGGCGTCTTCCGACCACCTGGTGCGTGCCTGGGCGGAGACCTACGGCATG
>JBFHDX010000019.1:0-44844 GCA_041584475.1 Alphaproteobacteria bacterium | reverse complement strand
TCACCTCGGGCGGCACCGAGGCGAACAATCTGGCGCTGTTCGGCGCCTGCGGCGCGGACCGCGCGATCGTCGCCTCGGCGATCGAGCATCCGAGCGTGCTCGCCTGCCTGCCCGAGCTGGCGCGGCGCGGGCACGAGGCGCGCGAGATCGCGGTCGATGGCGCCGGGCGCGTCGATGCGCAGGCGCTCGCTGCGGCGCTCGCCGGCGGACCGGCACTGGTCTCGGTGATGTGGGCCAACAACGAGATCGGCTGCATCCAGGACATGCCGGCGATCGCCGCGCTGTGCCGCGCGCACGGGGCGCTGCTGCACAGCGACGCGGTGCAGGCGGCGTCGACGCTGGCGATCGACGTCGCCGCGGCGGAGGTCGATCTGCTGACCGTCACCGCGCACAAGATGTACGGGCCGCAGGGCATCGGCGCGCTCTGGGTGCGCGAGGGCGTCGCCTTGACGCCGCTGCTGTTCGGCGGGGCGCAGCAGGGCGGGCGGCGGCCGGGGACGCTGCCGGTGGCGCTCTGCGTCGGCTTCGGCGAGGCGTGCCGCATCGCCGCGGCGGAGCGGGAAGGCGAGGCCGCACGGCTGCGCCGGCTCAAGGAGCGGCTGTTCGAGGGGCTGCGCGAGGCCGTGCCGGACGTGCACCGCAACGACCCGGCGGACGGCGCCCTGCCGGGATGCCTCAGCGTTTCGATCGCCGGCCTCGCGGCGGCCGATTTCCTGCTCGACCTGCCGGACATCGCGGCGTCGACCGGCTCGGCCTGCAGCTCGGGCAGCGGTGCGCCGTCGCACGTGCTGACGGCGATCGGCCTCGGCCCCGAGGCGGCGCACGGCACCATCCGCTTCGGGCTTGGCCGGTCGACGACCGAGGCGGAGATCGACCATTGCGTCGCGCGGCTCGGCGAAGCGCTGCGGACGCGCGGCGTCTGAGCCCGGCGCCGGGGGCGATGCTCGAGCGGGCGCGCAGCCGCCCGACGGCTGACGGGAACGAGAGAGGGAACGTGTCATGGAAGCGGTGATCGCCGAATGGGTCGGTTTCTTCCTGCGCTGGCTGCACGTCATCGCCGGCATCGCCTGGATCGGCTCGTCCTTCTACTTCGTCCATCTCGACCTCAGCCTGCGCCGGCGCGAGGGCCTGCCGGAGGGCGTCGGCGGCGAGACCTGGCAGGTCCATGGCGGCGGCTTCTACCGCATGCAGAAATACCTCGTCGCCCCGCCCGAGCTGCCCGAGCAGCTGACCTGGTTCAAGTGGGAGGCGTATACGACATGGATCAGCGGCTTCGTGCTGCTGGTCGCGGTCTACTACACGAACGCGGAGCTCTATTTCGTCGACCGCTCGGTGATGGAGCTGTCGGCGCTCGGCGCGGTCGGCATCAGCCTGGCGCTGCTCGTCGCCGGCTGGGTCGCTTACGACCTGATGTGCCGCTCGCCGCTCGGCCGCAACGACGCGCTGCTGATGGCGGTCGGCTTCGCCCTCATCGTCGCCATCGCCTGGGCCTGCACGCTGGTGTTCAGCGGCCGCGGCGCCTTCATCCAGATCGGCGCGCTGGTCGGCACCATCATGGTCGCCAACGTCTCCAACGTGATCATCCCGAACCAGCGCAAGGTGGTTGCGGCGCTGCGCGCGGGCGAGCAGCCGGATCCGCGGCTCGGCGCGCAGGCGAAGCAGCGCTCGCTGCACAACAATTACCTCACGCTGCCGGTACTGTTCCTGATGATCAGCAACCATTACCCGCTCGCCTTCGCGACGCGCTGGAACTGGGCGATGGTCGCCCTCGTCATCGTCATCGGCGTCGCCATCCGCCACTTCTTCAACAGCCGCCACGCCGGCGGCCCGGCGCCGTGGTGGAGCTGGGGCGTCGCCGCCGCCTGCGGGCTCGTCATGGTCTGGCTCAGCACTTGGCCAGGCGGCGCCGCCCGGGCGACCGCCGAGGCCGCGCCGGCGCCGGACATCGCCGCGGTCGAGGACGTGATCGTCTCGCGCTGCTCGATGTGCCACATGGCGGAGCCGGTGTGGGAGGGGATCGCGCGGGCGCCGAAGCATGTCCGCCTCGACACGGCGGCGGCGATCCGCCGGCACGCCTCCGAGATCGCCGCCCAGGCGGTGCTGTCGCGGGCCATGCCGCCGGGCAACGTTACCGGCATGACCGAGGGCGAGCGCGCGCTGGTCGCGGCCTGGCTCGCCGCGCGCGGCGGCTGAGCGGGCGCGGCGAAGCAGGGGGCGACGATGGGCGAGGCGGGGCGACGCGCGATCCGCGGCCGGCTGCTGAGCTTCCGGGCCGATCCGGCGGCGGCCCCTGGCGCGGCGAGTTACAGCTATCTCGCGGACGGCATCGTCGTCGTCGCGGACGGCCGCATCGCGGCGCTCGGCGCGGCGGCCGACGTCCTGCCCGCGCTCGGCGACGGCGTGCCCGTCGACCGTTACCAGGACGCTCTCATCCTGCCGGGGCTGATCGACCTGCACATCCACGCCTCGCAGGCCCGCGTCATTGCCTCCTACGGTTCGCAGCTGCTCGACTGGCTCGAGAAATACACCTTCGTCGCGGAGCAGACATTCGCCGACCCGGCACACGCCGCCGCCGAGGCGGCCTTCTTCCTCGACGAGCTGCTGCGCAACGGCACCACCAGCGCCATGGTCTACTGCACCAGCCATCGCGCGTCGGTCGAGGCGTTCTTCGCGGAATCGCATGCCCGCAACACGCTGATGATCGCCGGCAAGGTGCTGATGGACCGCAATGCGCCGCCGGAGCTGTGCGACACGGCGCAGCGCGGCCGCGCCGACAGCCGTGCGTTGATCGAGCGCTGGCACGGCAACGGACGGCAGCTCTATGCGGTGACGCCGCGTTTCGCGGTCACCTCGAGCGAGGCGCAGCTCGCCGCGGCGGGCGCGCTGCTGCAGGAGTTCCCGGGCGTCTATCTGCAGACGCACCTGGCCGAGAATGTGCGCGAGATCGAGGCGGTGCACGCCGCGTTTCCCTGGAGCACGTCCTACACCGACGTCTACGACCGCTTCGGGCTGCTCGGCCCGCGCTCGGTGTTCGGCCACGGCATCCACCTGACCGACGCGGAGATCGAGCGCCTCGCGGCCAGCGGCTCGACCGTCGCCTTCTGTCCGACATCGAACCTGTTCATCGGCAGCGGCCTGTTCGACATGGCGCGGCTGCGCGGCGCCGGCGTGCGCGTCGGGCTGGCGACCGACGTCGGCGGCGGCACCAGCTATTCGCTGCTGCGCACGCTGGCCGAGGCCTACAAGGTGCTGCAGCTCAAGGGCCAGAACCTGCCGCCGCTCGACGCCTTCCACATGGTGACGCGGGGCAACGCGGCGGCGCTCGGCCTCGAGGCGCGCATCGGCACGCTGGAGCCGGGCAGCGACGCCGACCTCGTGGTGCTCGATGCCCGCGCGACGCCGGCGATGCGCCACCGCATGGACGCGGTCGACGGCGACCTCGAGGAGGAGCTGTTCGTGCTCATGACCCTGGGCGACGACCGCGCCGTCCGCGCGACCTATATCGCGGGGGAGAAGGCGTGGGCCGGGGAGGGGGCGTGACGGGTGAATCGGCCCGCAAGACGAGGCACTCGGCTGCCTCGGATAGGGAGCTTTAGATAGATCAGCGAATAAGTAAATCAATCTAAGATTGCATGTTTGGAATCATTTGTTCGAACTCTCGTCGCCTCGCCGAAAGTGCTGATTTCGCTAGCCCTATCGGTGCCGCATGTGTTCAATCGTGCACGAACATTCGCGCGCCCGTACGTCGAGATTCGCGGATTTTCTCGGCCCGTCGGCGCCGCATCTGTTCAAAAATGGGTCCGCCCGATGTAGGCACGGCGCCGAGGCGGCGAGGCCGATCGTGCCCTCGCATGTTCACTCCGCGCCGCCGCCGGTGCTACGATCCGCCTTCGAATGTAGGGGCATCATTCCGGCGCGGCCGGATCGGACAGGGAGGGGAACCGTGAGAGAATCCATCGCCTGGATAGCGGCCGGGGCGGCCGCGTGGCTGTGCGGCGGCGCGGCGCTGGCGGCGCAGCAGCCGAGCTTCGTCAAGGGCGAGATCGTCTGCACCGACTATGACGGCGTCAGCGACGACTTGCTCACCGGCGGCCTCGGTGCCAGCGGCCTCGGCTCGCTCGCGCCGCCCGCGGTCGGCAGCCCGCCGAGTGTGACCGAGCTGCGCCGGCTCGCGATCTACAACAACTACCGCGCGCTGGTGCCGACCGAGCCGGGCGGCGGCTACCGCACGCTGTTCGGCCCGAACGTGGCCGCCGACGGCACGGCGACCGCGGAAGAGGGGCTGATCGCCGGCAGCGAGTGCCTCGCCTATGCCGGCGACGCCTCGGGCCGGGTCAACGTCACCGTCATGGTCCAGGTGCCCGACGGCTTCGACCCGGCGGCGGCCTGCATCGTCGCCGCGCCGTCCTCGGGCTCGCGCGGGGTCTACGGGGCGATCGGCACCGCCGGCGAGTGGGGGCTGAAGAATGGCTGTGCCGTCGCCTATACCGACAAGGGCACCGGCACCGGCGCGCACGACTTGCAGGACAACACCGTCAACCGGATCACCGGCGAGCGCGTGGACGCCGCCGTGGCCGGCAAGGAGTCCAGCTTCACGGCGCCGCTCAGCGATACGGCGCGCGCCGCCTTCAACGCCGCGACGCCGGACCGCTTCGCCTTCAAGCACGCGCATTCGGGCCAGAACCCGGAAGCCCAGTGGGGCCGCAACGTGCTGCAGGCGATCGAGCTCGCCTTCTTCGTCATCAATGATCGCTACGGGCCCGGCACGGCGACCCGCGAGTCGACGCTGGTCATCGCCTCCAGCGTCTCGAACGGCGGCGGCGCCTCGCTGCGCGCGGCCGAGCAGGACAGGAAGGGGCTGATCGACGCGGTCGTGGTCTCCGAGCCCAACGTCAACCCCGCGCCCGGCGCCGCCTTCGGCATCCGGCAGGGGGCGGGCGAGGTGCTGTTCGCGCACAGCCGCAGCCTCTACGACTACACGACCGCGGTGCATCTCTACCAGGGCTGCGCCAGCCTCGACCCGGCGAACGCCGGCGCGCCGTTCAACGTCGCCGGCAGCGCCGCGCGCTGCGCCTCGCTCGCGGATAAGGGGCTGGTCGCCGGCGCCACGGTCGCCGAGCAGGCGGCCGACGCGCAGCGCATCCTCAACGAGGAGTTCGGGCTGCTCGTCGAGCAGAACATCGTCCAGCCCTCGCACTGGGCGCTGTTCGTGCCGCAGGCGGTGGCGATCACCTACGCCAACGCCTACAGCCGGGCGAGCGTGCTCGATGATCTCTGCGGCTACAGCTTCGGCGCCACTGATGCTGCGAACGACCCGGCGCCGCTCGCCGACGCCGCGGAAGGCGTGCTGTTCGGCACCAGCAACGGCATCCCGCCGACCGGCGGCGTCAACGTCATCAACAACCGCTCGCCCGGCGGGCCGAAGCGCGACCAGAACTCGGTGTCGCCGTCGACCAGCCGCGCCGACCAGAATATCGACGGCGCGCTCTGCCTGCGCAATCTCGCCGAGGGCGCCGACGCGGTGACCGGGCTCGATCTCACGGGTCCGGCGACCGGCGTCGCCAGGCGGCTGCGCGGCGGCATCGGCCAGATCCTTGCCGGCGGCGATCTCGGCGGGCGGCCGACGATCATCGTCACCGGGCGCAACGACGCGATCCTCGCGCCGAACCACACCTCGCGCGCCTATGTCGGGCTCAACCGGCTGGTCGAGGGCGCGGGCACGGGCCTGCGCTACTACGAGGTGCTGAACGCGCACCACCTCGACGCGCTGACCATCCTCGACGTGCTGTTCGGCGCCGACCTGTTCGCCGACAAGTTCGTGCCGCTGCACCACTACCTGTTCGAGGCGCTCGACGTCATGCTCGACCACCTGCGCAGCGGCACGCCGCTGCCGCCGAGCCAGGTGCTGCGCACGACCCCGCGCGGGGCCGACGCGCTGAGCAAGGTACTGACCGTGGCGGCCAACCTGCCGCCGATCGACCCGGCGCCGCCGGCCGGCGACCGCATCGTCTTCGCCGACGGCGTGCTGGCGATCCCCGACTAGGGCGCGCAGCCGAAGCCCGTCGGCGGTCGCCGTGACCCGCGGGTCAGCTACTGCCCGCTCTCCTCGCGGACCGATTGCAGCGCCGCCAGCATGGCCTCCAGGTGCTTCTCCTCGGTCAGGATCATGTCGAGCCGTTTCTGGATCTCGCCGACGCCGACGCCGTTGCGGTAGGTCATGATGATCAGCTTGACCGAGACCAGGAAGATCGCGGTCTCGAGCAACAGGTCGTAGGTGAAGCCCTTGGTCACGATCGCAACGCTGAACAGGGCCATGGTCACGATGATGACGATGATCGAGCCGGGCCCGAGAAAGCGCAGCTGTTCAATGATTGTCCTGGCGTTCATCGTTGCAGACTCCCGTTGCTGTCGGCGGCCGGTGCGGGCTCGCCGGGCCGGCTGACGGCCGCGCGCACGATCCGGTTGTAGCAGGCTTGCGTCGGTGCCGGAACGGCGGCAGATATGGGCGGCGCCCGTCGGCGCCGGTTCACCCCTGATACGAGAGCGGCATGCGACTCTTCCGGTCGATGAATACCCGGGCCGATCCGGACGGAAACGAGGACGGGCCGCGCTGGCATGCGCTCGGGGAGGCCGAGACGCTTGCGCTCGCGAAAGCGACGCCGGACGGCCTCTCGAGCGACGAGGCCCGCCGGCGCCTCGCCGAGCACGGGCCCAACCGGCTGCGTCCGGCCACGGCCCGCGGGCCGCTGCTGCGCCTTCTCTCGCAGTTCCACAATGTCCTGATCTACGTGCTGATCGCCGCGGGCATCGTCACGCTGGCGCTGCAGCACTGGATCGATGCGACCGTGATCTTCGGCGTCGTCGTGATCAACGCGATCATCGGCGCGATCCAGGAGGGCAAGGCGGAGCGCGCGCTCGAGGCGATCCAGACCCTGCTGTCCCTGAACGCCGGCGTACTGCGCGACGGCCGGCGCGTCGTGCTGCCGGCCGCCGATATCGTGCCCGGCGACGTCGTCTTCCTGCAGTCCGGCGACAAGGTGCCCGCGGACCTCCGCCTGATCAGGACGAAGAACCTGCAGATCCAGGAGGCCGCGCTCACCGGCGAATCGGTGCCCGTCGAAAAGGGCGTGGCGCCGGTCGCCGAGGACGCCGCGCTCGGCGACCGCACCTCGATCGCCTATTCGGGGACGCTGGTCACCGCCGGCCTCGGCACCGGCATCGCCGTCGGCACGGGCGAGCGCACCGAGATCGGGCGCATCAGCACGCTGCTCCATCGCGTCGAGCCGCTGACCACGCCGCTGCTGCGGCAGATGGCGGTCTTCAGCCGCTGGCTGACCGTCGCCATCCTGCTGCTCGCCGCGTTCACCTTCGCGTTCGGCGTTCTCGTACGCGACTATTCGGCGACCGAGATGTTCCTCGCGGCGGTCGGGCTGGCGGTCGCGGCGATTCCCGAGGGCCTGCCGGCGATCATGACGATCACGCTGGCGATCGGCGTGCAGCGCATGGCCAAGCGCAACGCGATCATCCGCCGGCTGCCCGGGGTCGAGACGCTCGGCTCGGTCTCGGTCATCTGCTCGGACAAGACCGGCACGCTGACGCGCAACGAGATGACCGTGCGCTCGATCGCCACCGGCGGCGACCTGTTCGAGGTGACCGGGGTCGGCTACGCGCCGCACGGCTCGTTCCTGCTCGACGGAGACGAGGTCGCCGCCGATCAGCGGCCGACCCTGCAGGCCATGACGCAGGGCGCCTTCCTGTGCAGCGACGCCAGCCTGCGCGAGTTGGGCGGCGAGTGGGTCGTCGACGGCGATCCGACCGAGGGCGCGCTGGTGTCGGTCGCAATGAAGGCCGGTATCGATCCCGCGTTCGAGAGCCGGGCGTGGCCGCGCACCGACGTCATCCCGTTCGAATCCGAGCACCGCTTCATGGCGACGCTGCACCACGATCACGAGGGCCACGCCGCGATCCACGTCAAGGGTGCGCCCGAGCGCATCCTCGAGATGTGCGAGACGCAGCGCGCGCAGCGCGGCGACGAGCCGCTCGACCGCGCCTCCTGGCACGCCCGCATGGAGGAGATTGCCGCGCGCGGCCAGCGCGTGCTCGCGCTCGCCCTGCGGCAGGTGAGCGGCGACCAGCGCGAACTCCGCTTCGGCGACGTCGAGGGCGGGCTGACGCTGGTCGGGCTGTTCGGTCTGCTCGATCCGCCGCGCCAGGAGGCGATCGAGGCGGTCGGCCGCTGCCGGGCCGCCGGCATCCGCGTCAAGATGATCACCGGCGACCATGCGCGGACGGCGCGCGCCGTCGCCGAGCAGCTCGGCCTCGAGAACACGGCGGACATCCTGACCGGCCAGCAGCTCGACGCGCTCGACGAGGAGAGCGTGCGCGGCCGGGTGCCCGAGGTCGACGTGTTCGCGCGCACCAGCCCCGAGCACAAGCTGCGGCTCGTGCGCGCGCTGCAGGCGAACCGGCAGGTCGTGGCGATGACCGGCGACGGCGTCAACGACGCGCCGGCGCTCAAGCGCGCCGACGTCGGCGTGGCGATGGGGCTGAAAGGCACCGAGGCGGCGAAGGAGGCCGCGGAGATGGTGCTCGCCGACGACAATTTCGCCACCATCGCCCACGCCGTTGAGGAAGGCCGGACGGTCTACGACAATCTGAAGAAGGCGATCATCTTCATCCTGCCGACGAGCGGCGGCGAGGCCTTCACGATCGTCGCGGCGATCCTGCTCGGCGTCGTACTGCCGATCACCCCGGTGCAGATCCTCTGGGTCAACATGATCACCGCCGTGACGCTGGGGCTCGGGCTTGCCTTCGAGCCCGCGGAGAGCGACGTCATGGCGCGACCGCCGCGACGTTCCGACGAGCCGATCATCTCCGGCTTTCTCGTCTGGCGCATCCTCTTCGTCTCGACGATCCTGCTGCTCGGTACGTTCGGGCTGTTCGTCTGGCAGCGCGAGGCGGGCGCGAGCGTCGAGCTCGCGCGCACCGTGGCCGTCAACACGCTCGTCCTGTTCGAGGTCTTCTATCTCTTCAACACGCGCTACCTGCAGCGCCCGGTGCTGACGCGCGACGGCCTGCTGGGGAACCGCCCGGTGCTCGTCGCGGTCGCTGTCGTGCTGGTCTTCCAGTTGCTGTTCACCTACGCGCCGCCGATGCAGCTGCTGTTCGATACGCGGCCCGTCTCTTTGTATTCCTGGGTCCTCATCGTGCTGGTCACGTCGTCGGTGCTGTTCCTCGTCGAGCTCGAGAAGTGGCTCGGCCGGCTGTACGCGGGACGCGCGGATCGCGGTTAGGGATCCGCGGCATTCAACGGTTGCGGCAGCATCGATCGCGGCACGTGGCGGAAGGGCAGGGCGGCAATGTCGGCGGTCGCCGGCCCCGGCGTGTCGACGTCGATGATTTCGGTGCAATCGCCGGCGAAGGCGGCGCGGAAATGGTTCTTCGCCTTGGCGCAAAGCAGGCGCGTCCGGCCGAGCTCGATGCCGTGCAGCCGGAAATAGGCATGGTCGTTCGGCGAGATGCAGGCCGAGGTGACGATGATGCTGACCGTCGGCAGGTCGGCGAGCGCGAGCACTGCGGTCGGTCCGAGCTCGACCTTTGCGCCGCGCGCCATCGGCCCGTCATTGACGAAGCGGCCCGCGGTCAGCCTCTCGACCCGCGTGCGGGCCACGACCGGCGGCCCGTAGGCGTCGGTCAGCCGGCCGCCGAACTTCGCGTCGAGCACGGCGCCCTCGCCGACCGCGCCGGCCCGGGCGACGAGACCGGGATCGCAGAAGAACGCGAACACGCAGGGCTCCGCCGGCCGGGCCTCGAACAGCGCGCGGAACAGCGCCGGCGTGTCGCCGATGCCGCCGGACATCGGGTTGTCGGCCGACTCGACGATTGCGAAGAGGCTATTCCGTGGCGCCGCCAGCGCCTGCGCGATCGCCGCCCGCGGCGCGGCGAGCCGCGGCGCGAATGCCGTGCGCCGTACCGCGATCGCCCGCGCCAGCGTCTCCGCCGCCGCGGACGCCGCCGCGCGGTCGCCGTCCGCCGTGACGCTGGCGCCGGCCCCGGCGCACGGGCTGTCGCCATAGGCGAAGCCGCCGAACGGCGTGACGTCCAGGAGGCCGTGCCGCTTCTCCAGCCCGGCCGCCAGCCCCTCGATCTCGGCCATCGGTCCGGTGTCGGTGCGCATGTTGTGGCTGGGCAGCACCGCGCCCGCCTTCGCGATGGCGACGACCGGCCGGATGTCGCCCGCGGCCGCCGCGCTCAGCAGCGCCAGCGCCTTCCACGCGGTCTCGTAGCAGTCGACGTGCGGATACGTCTTGTAGCCGACGGCGATGTCGGTGATCTGCGCGATATCCGGCGCCATGTTGGCGTGCAGGTCGAAGCTTGCGGCAAGCGGCACGGCGGCGCCGACCGCGTCGCGCACCGCCTGCAGCAGGTCGCGGTCGGGCGTCAGCCGGCACTCGCCGATCATCGCGCCGTGCAGCGAGACGTAAACGCCGTCCCAGCGTTGCCCCGCGAGGTCGGCTGCCGCCTCGGCGATGACGGCACCGATCATCGCATCCGCCACCGGTCCGCTTGGCGGCGCGGCGGCGCAGCGCAGGAACACGCCCTGGCGCTCGGCATGCGCATCGAGAAAATCGACCGCGGCGCCGAGCTCGGTGCGGGTTCCGCGAAAGGCCTCGCGCGCCGTCTCGCCCCGCAGCCATTCGGCGCGCTCGAACGCGGCGCGGCCGGTGACGAGCGGGTTGAACGAATTGCCCTCGTGCGAGAAGCGCAGGATGGCAAGCCGCATCATCTGCCGGATTCTCGCGCTGCCGACTCCGGGCGGCCCGTCATGACGACACGCCGTCGGTCTCGCCG
The DNA here is from genome assembly GCA_041584475.1 of Alphaproteobacteria bacterium. GTDB lineage: Bacteria > Pseudomonadota > Alphaproteobacteria > UBA8366 > JADFVY01 > JBFHDX01. The sequence continues at coordinate 33,993 of JBFHDX010000019.1, read as the reverse complement.
CCCTCCGCGACGGCGAGCGGCTCCGGGGCGGGGCGCGGGCGATTGCGGCCGAGCAAGAGGTCGACCGCCTGGTCGGCGGCGTCGCGGAACGGCATCAGCACGAGGTCCGCGCCGCGGCCGCGCAGCAGCTCGGCATCGCTCGACGTGTAGGCCATCAGCGCGATCTTGCCGGCGAAATCGTGGCTGCGCAGGGTCGCCAGCAGCGTCAGCCTCGGATCGTCGTCGGTCAGCACGCTGCGGTGTCCGGGAATCGCCGCGATGACCCACTTCGCCCGGCGGATCGGCAGCGCCGGGTAGATATCCGGGTCCATCGCGTCGCCGTAGGACGTGAGCAGCCCGCGTTGCTGGCGCTCGCGAACCGCCTCCGGGTCGAAGTCGACACCGAGCACGCTGACGCCGTGATCCTGCAGGCGCTGCGCGATCGCCTCGCCGTAACGGCCGATGCCGAACAGGATGACGTCGAACCGCTGCCCGGCCCCCTGGGCGTCGTCGCTCGTCTCCCGGTAGGGGACCTTCTTCTCGAACGGGCCGAGCAGCGGCTCGAGCCACGGATAGAGCAGCTGCGAATAGGTGATCATGTAGGTCGACAGCGCGATCGTCGCGAGGCCGACGAGCGTGACGAGGCTGACGGCCTGGACCTCGACATGACCGAGCGCGAGTCCCATTGCCATGAAGATCAGCGAGAACTCGCTGATCTGGGCGACGGTGAGACCGGCGAGAAATCCGGTGCGCTTGCGATAGCCCATGACGCCCATGATGACCATCACGATCAGCGGGTTGCCGATCAGCACGAACAGCGAGAGGATCGACGCCGCCAGCAGCTGTTCGCCGAGGCCGCCCAGATCGAGGCGCGCACCGAGCGTGATGAAGAAGAACAGAAGCAGGAAGTCGCGCAGGCTGGAGAGCCGCGAGGCGATCGACTCGCGGTACGGCGTCGAGGCGAGCGAGACGCCCGCCAGCAGGCCGCCCAGCTCCTTGCTGAAGCCCCAATAGTCGCCAAGCGCCGCCAGCAGTGCCGCCCAGCCGATGGCGAAGACGACCAGCAGCTCCGGCGTGCGGGCCAGTTTTCGCAGCAGCGGCTCGGCGGCATAGCGGATGAACAGGCCGATGGCGCCGATCAGCACGACGCCGTGCACGACGACCATGACGACGTCGCGCACCGGGTGCGCGGTGGCCGCGCCGACGCCGAACGCGGACAGCACGACCATCGCCAGGACGACGACGAGATCCTGGACGATCAGGAAGCCGAGCGCGATGCGGCCGTGCAGCGAGTCGATCTCGCGCTTGTCGGAGAGCAGCTTGACGATGATGATCGTGCTCGAAAAGGTCAGCGCCACCGCGACGTACAGGCTGGTCACCGGCGTCATGCCGAGGGCCAGGCAGATCGCGTAGCCGACGACCGAGGTGAACACGACCTGGCCGATCCCGGTGGTCAGCGCGACGCTGCCGATCGAGCGGATCAGGTGCAGGTCGAGCTTGAGGCCGACGAGGAACAGCAGCACCGCGACGCCGAGTTCGGCCAGCAGCTCGATGTGCTCGCCGGCGACCGCGTAGCCGAAGCCGAGCGGGCCGGCGAGGATGCCGACGAGGATGAAGCTGACGATCAGCGGCTGGCGCAACGCGAGCCCGAGGAAGCCGACGACCGAGGTCAGCACGAGCAGCGCCGCGATTTCGTAGAAGACGGATGTGAAGACGATTTCGGCCAATCTCGCCTGCCGGGTATTGCGATGGGTTTCCCGGCCGGCAACAGGCGGCAGGGACTATCGTAATCTAGGACAGTTCGACCGAACGGAGGAGGGGCTTGTACGCGCTGTGACGGCGCAGAGCATACCCTACCTCAGCGCCGGCTCGGCCAGCGCCTCGTCGTGCTCGCGCTCGCGCAGGTGGCCGCTCAGCGCGTGCTCGACCTTGCGGAAGATGTAGAGGATGCCGTAAGTGACCGCGAGGTAGAGAATGCCGGCGGTGATGTAGAGCTCGTATACCGCGAACGTCCGCGCGGCGATGACGCGGGCGACGCCGGTCAGGTCCATCAGCGCGATGATGCTGACCAGCGACGTCGCCTGGAACAGGAACACGACCTCGTTGCCGTAGGCGGGCAGCGCCAGCCGGAACGCCTTGGGCAGGATGATGCGCCGGTAGAGCAGCGCGCCGGACATGCCGCAGGCGCGCGCCGCCTCGACCTCGCCATGCGGCACCGCCTGGATCGCGCCGCGCAGGATCTCGGCGGTGTAGCCGGCGGTATTCAGCGTCAGGGTGAGCACGGCGCAGAAATACGCCTCGCGGAAGAACACCCACAGGCCGGCGGCGTCGAGCGCGTCGCGGAATTGGCCGCTGCCGTAATAGATCAGGAAGATCTGCACCAGCAGCGGCGTGCCCCGGAAATACAGGATGTAGAGATAGGCCGGGCCCGACAGCAGCGGGTTGTGCGAGACCCGGAGCAGCGCCAGCGGTATCGCCAGGACGAGGCCGATGAGCACGCTCAGCACCGTGATCTCGATCGTCAGCATGGCGCCGTCGAGCAGGCGGGGCAGGCTCTCGAAGACGATATCCATCGCTCAGTGCATCCTGACGCCGCGTCGCGCCCAGGCCTCGATGCGCTGCTGGCCGAGCATCGAGACGATGGTGATCGAGAGATAGATCAGCGACGCCGCGAAGTAGAAGGTGAAGGGCAGGCGGACGGCGCGCGCCGCGATGTCGGCGTTGCGCATCAACTCGGGAAGCTGGATCACCGAGATCAGCGCCGTTGCCTTCAGCAGCACCATCCAGACGTTGCCGAGGCCGGGCAGGGCGAAGCGCCAGACCTGCGGCAGCATGATCCGGCGCACCATCATGGGGCGGCTCATGCCGGCGGCGTAGGCCGCCTCGATCTGACCGCGCGGCACGGCGAGAATCGCCCCGCGGAAGACCTCCGTGGAATAGGCGCCATAGATGAATCCGAGCGTCAGGACTCCGGCGACGAACGGGTTGACGTCGATCACGGTATCCCGGCCGAAGCGGCCGAGCACGTCCTGGATCAGCGTCGGCGTCCCGTAATAGACGAGCAACAGCAGCAGCAACTCCGGCACGCCGCGGATCACCGTCGTGTAGGTGTTGGCGGCCCCGAGCGCGACCCGCGAGTGGGACAGCTTGCCCCAGGCGCCGAACAGGCCCATGACGAGGGCCACGGCCATCGCCGACACGGCGACGACGAGCGTCATCTGGAGCCCGTCCCAGAGCATCCAGCCATAGCCTTTGAGGTCAAGCACCGGCCGCTTCCTCTCCCCGACACGCCGCGGCGACCCGAAGCCATTGCCGGCACACGCCACCGCCCGCCTTCGTGCGGGCGGTGGCGCTCAGCATGCGGTCAACGGGCGTCACCGCCGACTCGGCACCGCCTATTTGCCGTAGACGTCGAAGTCGAAATATTTGGCGTTGATCTTCTTGTAGGTGCCGTCGGCACGGATCTGCGCGAGCGCCGCGTTCAGCTTCTCGCGCAACTCGTCCTCGCCCTTGCGCACGGCGATCCCGGCACCGTCGCCGAACCATTTCGGGTCGCTGAAATCGGGGCCGTAGAACTGGAAGTCCTTGCCCTCGTCCGTGCTCAGGAAGCCCTCGAGCACCGCGACCGAATCGGCAATGCCGGCGTCGGCACGGCCGGAGACGAGGTCGAGATAGGCCTCGTCCTGGGTGGCATACGACTTGATGCTGACGACGTCGCCGTAATTGTCGCGCAGGAAATTCTCGTGGATCGTGGCGCGCTGGACCGCGACGGTCTTGCCCTTCAGCCCCTCCAGCGAGATCTCGAGGTTCGCGCCCTTGCGGGCGAAGAACTTGGCCGGCGTGTTGTAGTACTTGTTCGTGAAGTCGACCTTTTGCTTGCGCTCCTCGGTGATCGACATCGATGCGATGATGGCATCGTACTTCTTTGCGATGAGGCCGGGGATGATGCCGTCCCAGTCCTGCACGACGAACTCGCACTCGAACTTGGCGGCCGCGCACAGCGCGCGGGCGATATCGATATCGAAGCCCTGCAACTTGCCGTCCTGGTCGATGTAGTTGAACGGCGGGTAGGCGCCTTCGGTGCCGATCTTGACCTTCTCGGCCGCCGCCGTTGTCCCGGCGGCGAGGCCGAGCGCGGCGAGCGCGGCGATCGATACTATGAACCTGTTCATTCGTTTTCTCCCTGAGGCTGTCTTGGCGGTTGACGAAAGCGGCCACCGAACATCGGTGCCGCGTTACAGATGGCTCGCCAGAAACCGTCGGAGCCGCTCCGACTTCGGCCTGGCCAGCACTTCGCGCGGCGGACCTTCCTCCTCGATCCGGCCCGCATGCAGGAATACGGTGTGTGACGAGACTTCGCGAGCGAACCCGACCTCGTGCGTGACGACGATCATCGTTCGACCCTCCTCGGCCAGCTGATGCATGACGCGCAGCACCTCGCCGACGAGTTCCGGGTCGAGCGACGAGGTCGGCTCGTCGAACAGCAGCAGGTCGGGCTCCATGGCCAGCGCGCGCGCGATACCGACGCGCTGCTGCTGCCCGCCCGAGAGGTGCGAGGGGTAGTAATCCAGCTTGTCGAGGATGCCGACCTTCTCGAGCAGCTGCCGTCCCCTCTCAACGGCCTGCTTGCGCGGCACCTTCTGGACGTGGATCGGCGCCTCGATGACGTTTTCCAGCACCGTCATGTGTGACCACAGGTTGAACTGCTGGAAGACCATGGCGACGCGGCTGCGGATGCGGCTCACCTGGTCGGGATCCTCCGGCACCACCCGGCCGCGCCGGCGGGTCATGCGGATCAGCTCGCCACCGACCGTGACACGGCCTTCGTCCGGTGTCTCCAAAAGGTTGATGCAGCGCAGGAACGTGCTCTTGCCCGAGCCGCTGGAGCCGAGCATGGCGATCACGTCGCCCTGTTGCGCGGTCAGCGAGACGCCCTTCAGAACTTCCAGGGAGCCGAAACGCTTGTGGACGTCCTCCGCCACCAGGGCGGGGGACGTATCGTCCGCTACGGCCGCAGCCACTGCATTCATCGGTTCTCCCTAGTCCCCAGTATTCTTTGATCTTTCGCGATACGGTAGCCGAGAAGGCCGGCGCCGCAAAGCAGAAATATCCGCCGCGGCGACGGTGTTCGCCGGGCTTTCCGCCCGTCACGCCTCCAGCAGATTTCCCGGTTTGCGGTGCGGCAGCGGCTTCTTGCCGGCGACTTTTCCGATCGAGGTGCCGGCGGACAGCATCTTCTGGAACTGGCGCGAGAAAAAGACGCCGCTGGTGCGGCTGACGACCGGTATCCTGGCTTTCGCCGGATCGTCCGCCGCCAGGTCCACCAACTCGGCGATCACTTCGTCCTTCTCGACATGCTCACCGAGCGCCTTCCTGTAGGCCACGAGCCCGGCCACCGGCGCGGCGATGACGTCGGTCGCGTCGAGTGGCGTCGGCTCGCAGCGCGGCGCCGGCAGCGGGCCGGGATCGCCGCCGATGACGCCGCGTCGTTGCAGAAATCGATAGAGGTTGGCGGCGTCCTCCTGCGCGAGCCCGTCGTCGACGTCGGCCTGGCCGCGCAGCTCGACCGTCGCAGAAAAACAGGCGAGCGGGATGCGCTGATCGTCGAGCAAATCCCGCAGTTTCCACCACAGGCTGGCGTTCGTCTGGTCGAACGGCCCGCCGCCGGGCTCCTCCTCGAGCAGGATCACTTCGGCGCCGAGCTGGGCACCGAGTTCGGCCGCGATATCGCGATGGTGGCGGGCGGCATAGAGATGCAGCAGGGCTTCGAGATCGCAGTGCACGTCGAGCACGATATCGGACACCAGGGACAGCCCCAGCAGCGCCGCGCGCAGCGCTCTCAGCTCGCTGTCGCGGGGCAGTCCGGAGACGGCCGCCGCGATCGCCTCGCGGACACGTGTCGCGTTCTCGGTCTCGTCGTCGCCGAGCCGCTCGCGCACGGCGTCGGCGACGGGCCCGGCGAGGTCGGGAAAATCGCGGTTGAAATTGAGCCCGCCGCCGAAATCGTAGCGTCCGACGACATAGCCGTGCAGGCGCTGGGCGAGGCCGATGGGATTGGCCACCGGAACGACGACGATCTCGCCGGCGATCGGGTCGCGCGAGCCATCGAGCAGCCGGATCAGGTGGTTCAGCGCGAGCAGGCCCGGATGTTCGTCGGCGTGCAGCGCCGCCTGCAGATAGGCCCGCGGGTGGGCGCCCGGGGTGCCGTAGCGATGGACGATGAGGTCACGGCTCGTGCCTGGTGCCGGTGACGGCAGCGGAATGCGCTCGACGGTCTTCTTCATGGGATCCCCACGCCCTGCGATTCGTGCGAGGGTATGGCGAGCTCCCGGCCGCCGACAAGTGCGTATCGACGTTGCACCGCGCCCGTCGCCGTCGGGTGTACCGCGCGGTGCCCGCTATTTCATGTGGCAGGTTCGGCAGATGCCGCTTCCAGCGTTTCCCCTGCGGACGAACATCGGCCGGTCGGCCTCGTGCGGGTTGTGGCAGCTGGCGCACTCGATCTGCATGTTTCCGGAACCGAACAGCTTGAGTTCGTTCGCCGCGACCCCGAACGTGCTGTTGAACTGGGCATCCCGCGCGACGTTGTAGCCGACGGAGACGGGATGGTCGGTCCGCGGCAGCAGGCCGGCGCGTTGTGCGCCGGGGGCCATCGGCGGCGCGCCCGTCCGGCCACCGTTCAGGCGGTCGAAGCCGATCGTGCCATCGTGGCACGAGAGGCAGGCCATGGACACGCCCTGTGGTGCCGGCTCGGCATCGAGATCGATCATGGCGTCGCTGTACATGCCGAAGCTCTCGGATTCGGCGGCCTGGTTCCACAGCGGCGAATCGGCCTTCTCGTCGGTGTGCGGGGTGTGGCAGAACACGCAGACATCCTGCGACGCGTCCGCCACGGGAGGAACCGCGGCGCCCGAGGTCGACAGGTTGTGTCGGGTGGCGATCACGGTTGGCGACGCCGTCGCGGCACCGGCCAGCGCAAGAAGAAACGCCGCGACAATTGAAACACGGACGAGTTCACCACTCGCCCGCGGCACAGAAATCCCAATTGATACTGCCATCGCGCACCCTCGAATTGCGGTGACGTTAGCACAGTATGGCAGATGTGCAAGTTCCGGCTTCGGTGACGTATCGTCGCAAGCTTCGACGGCCGCTATGTTTTTTCCGGATGTGGCGATGCGACGGCGCATCTATATACTGGACGCGCAACCCCGGCGGGAACCAATTGGAGAGGACGAACTGGCGATGCCCATCTGCGAGGCCGACCCCTGGCGAATGCAATATTTCGAGGGCGTGCCGTGCGCCGATGACGTAAGGATCCCGACCGAGGATGGCGATGCCTGGCTCTGGTATCCGGCGCAGAAATGGGTCTACAACAAGCTTGCGATCGCCGAAAGCCAGGGTCTCCCCTGCGGACCCCACGGTATCGACCCGCCGACCTTCCCGGTTTTTTCCAAGCCGATCTACAACATGCGCGGCATGGGCGCCGGCAGCCGCGTGCTGAGATCGCTCAAGGAATACAAATATTCGCAGCGCCCCGGGCATATGTGGATGACGCTGTTCGAGGGCGACCACGTGTCGAGCGACGTCGCCGTCGTCGACGGCGAGCCGCATTGGTGGCGGCACACCGTGGGGACTCCGCTGGAAGACGGCATGTTCGATTTCTGGACAGTGCTCGGACAGGCGCGACCCGAGATCGAGGAGCGCTGTGGTGACTGGATCCGGAAGAACCTCGGCGGCTATACCGGCATGATGAACCTCGAGACGATCGGGGCCGGCATCATCGAGGCGCACCTTCGATTCGCCGACCAGTGGCCCGATCTGTACGGTACCGGCTGGGTCGAGGCGGTGATCCGGCTCTACGCCGACGGGGTCTGGGATTTCGACGACTCGCAGCGGCGCGAGGGGTACAGCGTCGTGCTGTTCGGCGCGCACGGCATCCAGTACCGGCATCCGCCCGCCGATATCGTTGACCAGTTGCGCACCACCGACGGTGTGACCAGTATCCAGATAACCTTCCACGAAGACCGCCCGCCCTCCGCTCACTCGATGCCGCCCGGCGGCTTCCGCCTGGCCATCGTCAATTGCTGGGATCTCGCGGTCGGCCGGGCCGTGCGCGAGAAGCTTGCGCTCAGCTTCTGGTCGACACAGTCGCTCTTGCCGAGACGCGGCGGAAAGCGGAAAATCGCCGGCGCCTGACCGGCCCTACCGCGTAGCCGCCGGGGTCGCCAGTCGCGAGGACGGGAATGAATCGGAAATCGCTCGACAGTATCGTCGAGATCGAGAACGAATGGATTCGGCTGTCCGACAGTACGCGGATCGCCGCCCGCGTCTGGCTGCCGGCGTCGGCGCACGACGCGCCGGTACCGGCGATCCTCGAATACATCCCGTACCGCAAGCGCGATTTCATGCGGGCCCGGGATGAGCCGATCCACCGCTATTTCGCGCTCGAGGGCTATGCCAGCGTGCGGGTCGATTTGCGCGGCTCCGGTGATTCCGACGGTGTTCTCACCGACGAGTACACCGCCCAGGAACTGTCGGACGCGCTGGAGATCATCGCCTGGATCGCCGACCAGGAATGGTGTGCGGGCCAGGTCGGCATGATGGGGATCTCGTGGGGCGGCTTCAACGCCCTGCAGGTCGCCGCGCTCAGGCCACCACAGCTGAAGGCGGTCATCACGCTCTGCTCCACCGACGACCGCTACGCCGACGATGCGCACTATATGGGCGGCTGCCTGCTGAACGAGAACATGCAGTGGGGCTCGATCCTGATGCTCAACTGCGCGCTGCCGCCGGATCCCGAGATCGTCGGCGAGCACTGGCGCGACATGTGGCAGGCGCGGCTCGACGGGCTGCAGCCGTTCCCGGCGGTCTGGATGCGGCATCCGTGGCGCGACGATTACTGGAAGCACGGCTCCGTGTGCGAGGACTATGCCGCGATCGAGTGCCCGGTCTACGCCATCGGCGGCTGGGCCGACGGCTATTCCAACGCCGTGCCGCGGCTGATGGAACATCTGTCCTGTCCGAAGAAGGGATTGATCGGGCCGTGGGCGCACGCGTTCCCGCACGATGCGGTGCCGGGCCCGCAGATCGGCTTCCTGCAGGAGGCGGTGCGCTGGTGGGACCAGTGGCTCAGGGGCCGCGATACCGGCATCATGGACGAGCCCGCGATGCGCGTGTGGATGCAGCAGAGCGTCGCACCGCGGCCGCAATACGAGGAATGGCCGGGCCGCTGGGTCGCCGAAGAGTCCTGGCCAAGCCCGCGAATCGTGCCGCGTCGGCTGTGGCTCAATCCCGGCCATCTCGCCGATACCGGCGGCGACGCGCGCGGCGAGTTCTCGTGCACGTCGCCGCAGACGACGGGCATGCGCGGTGGCGAGTGGTGCGCTTTCGGTGCCGAGGGCGAGATGCCGCGCGATCAGCGCCCCGACGATGGCGGCTCGCTGGTGTTCGACGGCGATGTACTTGCGGCGCCGGTCGAGCTGCTCGGCGCGCCGGTCGTCGAGATCGACGTTTCGGTCGACCGTCCGGTAGCCATCGTCGCCGCCCGCCTGTGCGACGTCGCGGCGGACGGCTCGTCGCTGCGGGTCAGCTACGGCCTGTTGAACCTGTGCCAGCGCGAGAGCCGCGAGCAACCCAGCTCCCTGGTGCCCGGCGAGTGGTACCGCATCCGCCTGCGGCTCAACGACTGCGCCCACGCGTTTCCGGCCGGCAACCGCATCCGGCTGGCGCTCTCCACCGGCTATTGGCCGCAAGCCTGGCCGGCGCCGGAACCGGTCAAACTCGCTGTGCGGCTCGGGACCGGTCATCTCGAACTGCCGGTGCGACCGCCGCGGCCGGAGGACGAGGCGCTCGCGGCGTTCGGCCCGGCGCTGAGCGCGCCGGGGTCGCGCCACCGGAAGCTCCGGCTGACGCCGATACGGCGCACCGTCGAAATCGACCTCGCGACGAACGAGATGGTCTACACGCTGCGCGGGGACGGGGGCGAGTTCGAGGGTGCGACGCTGGCGCGTATCGAGGAGATCGAGCTCGACATCGGCTACAGCCAGATGAAGCGCTACCGCATCGTCGAGGATGACCCGCTGTCCGCCGAGACCGAACTCGTCCAGCACGCGCTGTTGCGGCGCGACGGCTGGTCCGTCTGGGTCGACTGCCGCACCCGGCTCAGCGCCACCGTCGAGGGGTTCCGCTTCACGGCCGATGTCGAGGCGTACGAGGGCGGGCAGCCCTTCTCGCGGCGCAGCTGGGCGCTGACGATTCCGCGCCGACTGCTCTAGTCGCGCGGCGCCGTGACGCGGGCGACGGCGCCCTCGAGGAACAGGCGCAGCATGTCCCGATACGCGATGCCGGCGAACGACGCCATGAAGGCGAGTTTGCCGTCATTGGCCCAGGCCGGATTGGGATTGACCTCCATCAGGCGTAGTCTGCCGTCTGCCGCGGCGCGGAAGTCGAAACGGCCGTAATCCCTCAGTCCGAGCCGGCGGAACAGGCGCTGCGCCCAGTCCTCCATGCGTGCCTCGGCTTCGGGCGCAATCTGCGCCCGCTTGAACTTGATATCCGTCCAGTACGGCGAATCGGGCATCGCCTTGCTCTCGAACGACAGGATCGGATTCAGGCCCGGCGGCAGCCCGCTGAAATCCACTTCGAGCGGCGGCAGCACGCGCAGGCCGGTGTGCGGGTTGCCGATCAGGCCGACACCGTATTCCGGGCCCGGCAGGTATTCCTGGATCAGCGCATCGCGGCCCGGCAGGGTCTCGCGCAGCCAGGCGAGATAGCGCAAAGCCTCCTCGCGTGTGCGCACGACGGCGTCCTTGGTGATGCCGACGCTGCCGTCGGCGGTGTTCGGCTTGACCAGCGCCGGCCAGAGATCGGGCACCTCGTCTGCCGGCGCATCGGCCGAGAGGAAGTGCTCCCTCGGCACCGGGATGCCCAGCGCCTCCGCCACCAGGCGCACGATGGCCTTGTCGTAGCAGATCACCATCGCCGCCGGCGATGCACCGGTGTAGGGGATGCCGAGCATCTCCAGATAGGCCGGAATGTTGAGCTCCTGCGTCGGGATATTGCGGTAGCCGGTATCGCAGAAATTGACGACCAGATCCGGCGGTTCACGGCGGAACCCGTCCAGATAGTCGGCGTGATCGCTCCACACCTCGAACGAATAGTCCTCGAGGCTCTCGAACGCATCCCGCATCGCCGCGTGCGTCGCCTCGTCCTCCTCGTTGTATCGTGCGCCCCGCTTTGTCGGGTCGGGCAGCGAATGATCGCCGGTTATGACGACGATTCGGCGTACGGGTTCGGGCATCCCTCGTTCCTCGTTCGAGCCGGCGGCGCCCGCCGAGTCGCGGCGGGCGCTGCCATAAAACCGAAATCCGGCACTAAGTCATGCGGAAATTGAGCCGGCGGGACCCTCAGATCTCTTCCGGCACCATCTCGATGGCGCCGCAGGGACACTCCGCCGCGCACAGGGCGCAGCCTTTGCAGAAGTCGTATTTGAACTCGAACCGCTTGCCGGGCCCGAGCTTGAGGACGGCGTTGTCCGGACAAATACCGTAGCAGTTGTCGCATTCGAAGCAGTTGCCGCACGACAGGCAGCGCCGCGCCTCGAACAACGCGTTGCTCTCGTCGAGCCCGCCGGTGACCTCCTCGAACGTCGTGCGCCGGCGGATCATGTCGAGCGTCGGCTGCATCGTCTTGTCGGCGTCGGTGTAGTACCAGGTGTTCAGCTTGCCGTAGTCGGCCAGCTCGTGTTTCGGCGCCGGCTCGTAGGTCTCGCCCAGCACGTAGGCGTCGATGTTGCGTGCCGCCTTCTTGCCGTGTCCGACGGCGACCGTCACCGTGCGCTCCGCCGGCACCATGTCGCCGCCGGCGAACAGGCCCGGAAAGCCGGTCATCATCTGCGCGTCGACCTCGACGACGCCGTCCTTCGAGATGTTCAACCCGGGCACGCCCTCGAGGAAGCTGGTATCGACGTTCTGACCGAGCGCGAGGATCAGCGTGTCGGCCTCGATCGTCTCGAATTCCCCTGTCGGCTGCGGCCAGCCGGTCTCGTCGAGCTTCATCTTCTCGACCGTGAAAGTCGTCTGGTCGATCTGCTTGATCGTCTGCAGCCAGTTCATGACGACGCCTTCCTCGAGCGCCTCGTCGACCTCGAAATCGTGCGCCGGCATCTGTTCTCGGGTGCGGCGGTAGACGATCACCGCCTCGTCCGCACCGAGCCGCTTGGCGGTGCGCGCCGCGTCGATCGCCGTATTGCCGCCGCCGTAGATGACGACGCGCCGCCCGAGCTGCGGCGCCTCGCCGGTCTCGAGACCCTTGAGCATGCTGACCGCATCGAGCACAGCACCTGCCTCGCGGGCGGGAATCTCCGTGCGCTTGGCGAGGTGCGCGCCGACGGCGACGAACGCCGCGTCGAAATTGCCCTCACGCATCAGCGTCACCACGTCGTCGACCGTACTGTTCAGCTCGATCTCGACGCCCATGGCCGCGATACGCGCGATCTCGCCGTCGAGGACGTCGCGCGGCAGCCGGTATTTCGGGATTCCGAAGCGCATCATGCCGCCGGCCACCGGCCCGGCCTCGTGAATGACCACCGCGTGCCCCATCCGCCGCAGATGATAGGCGGCCGAAAGCCCGCTGGGCCCGGCCCCGATCACGAGCACGCGCTTGCCGGTCGCCGGCTTGCAGTCGACGGTCCAGCCCTGTTTCAGCGCCTCGTCGCCGAGAAACCGCTCGACGGCATGGATGCTGACCGCTTCGTCGAGCTGGCCGCGATTGCAGGCATCCTCGCACGGGTGGTAGCAGACGCGGCCATGCACGGCCGGCATCGGGTTGTCCTGCATCAGCACGCGCCAGGCGGTCTCGTAGTCGCCCTCCTCGGCGTGATAGAGCCATTGCTGGATGTTCTCGCCGGCCGGGCAGGCGTTGTTGCATGGCGGCAGGCGGTCGACATAGACGGGCCGCTCGGTGCGCCAGCTGCCGGTCCGGTTGGCGAGGCTCGAACCGACATCGAGGGTGATCGCGAACGGCTTCCGCATCACCCGTCCTCCCCGTCGAGCAGGCCGAACTTCTCGATGTTGCGGTCGGCGATGCGCTGGATCGCGGCGACGGTGTCGGGGTCGCCCGGCTTGCGGAACAGGTGCGCGAAACGCCGCTGCGGCTGTAGATAGGCCTCGACCGGCATGCGCCGGCGGATGCGGGTGACGTCGGTGACCTCGCCGTGCTCGGCCTCGAACAGCGGAAACAGCCCCGACTCGACCGCCGCCCGGGCGAGCTTGATGGTGTCGGCGGGCGCCGAGCCCCAGCCGAGCGGGCACGGCACGTGGATGTGGATGTAGCGCGCCCCGGGGATCCCCATCGCTTTGGTGACCTTCGCCTCGAGGTCGTGCAGGTCGGCGACGCTGGCGGTGGCGACGTAGGGGATGTTGTGCGCCATCGCGATCAACGGTGCGTTCTTGCCCTGGCCGAAGACGTTGCCGGGCTGCTCGCCGAGCGCCGGCGTCGTCGCGGTGCGCGCCGCCGGCGGGGTGCTGCCCGAGCGCTGCACCCCCGTGTTCATGTAGGCCTCGTTGTCGTAGCAGATGTAGAGCACGTCATCGTTGCGCTCGAACATGCCCGACAGGCAGCCGAAACCGATGTCGACGGTACCGCCGTCGCCGCCCTGGGCGATCACGCGCACGTCGTTCCTGCCCTTCGCGCGCAGCGCCGCCGCGACGCCGCTCGCGACCGCCGGCGCGTTGCCGAACAGCGAATGCAGCCACGGCATCTGCCACGAGGTCTCGGGATAGGGCGTCGAGAACACTTCGAGACAGCCGGTCGCGTTGACCGCCACCAGGCGATTGCCGGCTGCGCGCATCGCGGCGTCGACGGCGTAGCGCGCCCCGAGCGCCTCGCCGCAGCCCTGACAGGCCCGGTGCCCGGAGGTCAGCGAGTTGCTGCGGTCCTGCGTGGCCTGCACGGTCCGCGACGTCTCGTCGAGCAGCCGGTTGCCGACGGTGAAGGTGCCGGTCTGGTAAAACCGCACGCGCTGTGTCATGTGCCGGTCCCCCGCTACCGCAATTTGCCGCCGACAAGGCCGAGCTCGCGCAGGATGTTCTCGGCGACCGGCCCCGAACGGCGTTTTTCCCTTTCGCGTGCGAGCTCGTGGTCGACGATCTGCCAGTCGAGGTCGAGGAACAGCGGATCCTCGATCGTATCCCCGTGCGCCTCGGCGAGCGCCTTGTGCAACGACGCCTTGGTGATCGCCCGCCCGCCCAGGCCGGCGATGATCGTATAGACGGGGACGGGAAGGCCGCGCAGCGCCATGCGCACGTTGCTCGCGGCGATGCCGCCGAGCCCGAGCGCCAGATCCTTCTCCAGCACGACGACCCGCTTGGCGCGCTCCAGCGCCGCGCGCAGCGCCGCCAGCGGAAACGGCCGGAACGAGACGATCTTGACGGCTCCGGCGGCGACGCCGGCGTCGCGCATCTCGTCGACGACGTCCTTGATCGTGCCGATCACCGAGCCGAGGGCGACGATCACCGTCTCGGCGCCGTCGGTCCGGTACTCCTCGATCAGGCCGCCGCTGCGCCGGCCGAAGGTTTCGGCGAAGGCGTCGGCCAGCGAGGGAATCACGTCGATCGCTTGCATCTGCTTGTGATGCGCGAGGTAGCGAACCTCCGAGAACGCCTCCGGCCCGACCATGGCGCCGATGCTGATCGGCTCGTCCGGGTCGAGCAGCTGCACCGGTTCGAACGGCGGCAGATAGGCGTCGACCGACTTCTGGTCGGGAACGTCGACCCGCTCGTAGGCGTGCGTCAGGATGAAGCCGTCGACGCAGACCATGACCGGCACGCTCAGCTGTTCGGCGAGCCGGAAGGCCTGGATGTGCAAGTCGGCCGCCTCCTGGTTCGATTCGGCGAACAGCTGGATCCATCCGGCGTTGGCCAGGGCCATGCTGTCCGAGTGGTCGTTCCAGATGTTGATCGGTGCGCCGATCGCCCGGTTGCCGACGGTCATCACGATCGGCAGGCCAAGACCGGCGGCGTTGTAGACGGCCTCGGCCATGAACAGGAGGCCCTGGCTGCTGGTCGCCGTGTACGATCGGGCGCCGGCCGCCGAGGCACCGATGGCCACGCTCATCGCGGCGAATTCGGACTCGACATTGACGTACTGGCAGTTGCCGAGCGTCCCGGATCGCGCGATCTCGCTGAGGCGCTCGACGATGTGCGTCTGCGGCGTGATCGGATAGGCGCAAATCACCTCCGGCCGGCACAGCGCGATCGCCTCCGCGACGGCGTGCGATCCCTCGACCTGCTTGAGCATCCGCCTGCCTCCCGCCTAGTTGGTCCTGATCGAATCGTAGGCCTCGGCGGCGGCGGCGGCGTTGCGCTCGCCGACCTCGCCGGGGAATTTCTGCCGGATCGCGGCCAGCACCGAATCGAGCTTCAGTCGATAGCTCACCGCCGCGAAGCTGCCGATCAGCGCCGCGTTGGGCAGCGGCCGGCCCACGTGTTTCAACGCGAGCTCGGTCGCCGGCGACGTGCAGACGTGATGCGGCGGGAACTGCTTGACGAAGTCGTCGATGCCGAGTTCGGAGTATTTCCGACGCGTGTTGATCAACAGGTAGCCGCGCGTGTCGAGGCCGCTGAACAGATCGACCTGGTGCAGCAGCGTCGGATCCTGAATGATCAGCGCGTCGGGTTCGTTGACCGGTTCGCGCAGCCGGATCTCGCGCTCGTCGATGCGGCAGAACGCGGTGACCGGTGCGCCCATCCGCTCCGAGCCGAAGCTGGGAAAGGCTTGCGCGTGCATTCCCTCGATGAAGGCCGCGACCGACAGCACCTCGGCCGCCGTCACGACGCCCTGACCGCCCCTGCCGTGGATTCGAATCTGAAACATTTCACCCTGTCGTCGCTCCGCCTGCGACCGCGTGGCCTCATTGTTAGGCGCACGTTAGCCACGGCGCGCCGGCGCCGCTTTGACATGGGTCAACGCCGCGGGTGCGTCGCCGGCCGTTCGCTTGCACCAGGTTTGCCATCTGCCATACTGTGCGCAGGCCACGACGCGCCGGCGGGAACTCTCGATGATCCGTATCGTGACAGCGTGCATTGCCGGACTTCTGCTATTGCAGGTCGCCCGGCCCGCGGCAGGCCAGGATTTCGATGCCGGACTGTCGGCCTATGCGGCGGCGGACTACGACGTCGCCTTCGCGCAGTGGCTGCCGCTGGCCCTTGAGGGCGATGCCCGCGCCCAGGCCTCGCTCGGCTTTCTCTACCTGAAGGGGTTAGGGGTCAGGCAGGACGACGCGCTGGCGGCGAACTGGTACAGGCTGGCGGCCGAGGACGGACAGCCGGAGGCGCAGTTCTTCCTCGGGACGCTGTATTTCCTCGGTCGCGGCGTGCCGCAGAATTTCGTCGAAGCCTATCTCTGGTGCGAACTTGCGCTGTCCAACGGCATGACCGAGGGTCTCGACTGCAGGAGCGAGGCAGCCCTGCACATGACGCGCGGGCAGCTCGCCGAGGCGGATCGCCGGCTCGTCGAGTGGCGCAGCGCGCGGCGCTGACGGGCGATTGCCACGCCCGGACCGGCGACTCAACTATTGCGAAAAGGTTAACATGGTGCGACACTGTGTCGCACCCCGGCGCAAGACCGGGGGCTAAACGGGGCACGGGCCGGATTCGGCACCGGAGGCTTCGCCCGACGGCATAGAAAAGCACCACAAGGAGGTGGCGATGTCTGACATCGAGAGCCGCCCCCTCGAACCCACCGGACGCGAACCGATGGTCGCGGAGCCGGCGGACGGGGAGGGGGTTTTTGCGCGCGTGGCCGTAAACGCGGCTGCAACCAGGACCACGCGCCGCGAATTCATCAAGGGTGTCATCGCGTCCGGGGCTGCCGTCGCCGCCGCGAGCTATCTTTTCCGGGGGCCGGCGGGTACGGCGCAGGCGCAGACGCGCGGCGCCGTCGAACGGCTGGTCAGCCTCAGGGTCAACGGCAAGGTGCGGCGCGTCGATGTGCTGCCGCAGGAAACGCTCGCGCATACGTTGCGCTACAAGCTCGGTCTGACCGGCACCAAGCTCGGTTGCGATCGTTCGGAATGCGGGGCCTGCACGGTGATGATCGACGACGTCGCCTACTATTCGTGCTCGACGCTCACGCACAGCGTGCGCGGCCATGAGGTGACGACGATCGAGGGAATCGCGGCGCCGGACGGCACGCTGCATCCGGTTCAGCGGGCCTTCGTCGAAGAGCTCGGCCCGCAGTGCGGCTTCTGCACGCCGGGCCAGGTCGTGACCGCGGTCGCGCTGCTGAAGGCCAACCCGTCGCCGACCGTCGAGGAGGCGCGCGTCGCGATGTCCGGCAATCTCTGCCGGTGCGGCGCCTACGATCACTATCTCCGTGCGGTCATGCGGGCCGCGAGGGAGGCATGACATGGCTTACAAACTGATCGGCAAGGATTTCCTGCCGCCGGACGTGGTCGCCAAGGTCACCGGAGAAGCCCGGTACGCCGAGGATTTCCGCGCCGAGGGCATGCTGTTCTGCAAGTTGCTGCGCAGCCCGATGCCGCACGGCCGGGTGCGCAACATCGATGCCTCGGAAGCGCTGGCGATGGACGGCGTCGTCGCGGTGCTGACGGCGGACGAAGTCCCTTCGTTCCCGCCGCCCCAGAACCCGATCCTCACCAACGAGCCGTTATACGCCGGTGAGCCCATTCTCGCCGTGGCGGCGACCAGCGAGACGCTCGCCGCCGATGCGATCGAGAAGATCAAGGTCGACCTGGAGCCGCTGCCCTTCACCGTCGATCCGCTCGACAGCCTATATCCCGGCGGCCCGAATGCGCGCCTGACCGGTAACGTCGCCAACGTGCGGCTCGATCTGCAGACGGTGAAATGGGACGCTGCCGCCTTCGTCGAGGCGGACAGGGGCAAGCTGCCGATGGGGCCACCCGCCGAGGAATGGCAATTCGGCGACCTGGACGCCGGGTTCGCGGCGGCCAAGGTTGTCATCGAAGAGAATTTCGTCACCGCCGGCCTGTCGCACCACTCGATGGAGCCGCGCTCGTGCATGGCCTACTGGCAGAACGGCAAATGCTTCGTGCACGGCTCGTCGCAGAGCCAGTCCTACGTCGTGCCAGGGCTCGCGAACTATATCGGCATCGAGCCGAAGGACCTCGTCTACATCGCCGAGTTCTGCGGCGGCGGCTTCGGGTCGAAGGGCTCGGCCTATCCCGTGATGTCGATTCCGGCGCACCTCGCCAAGAAGACCGGCCGCCCGGTGATGATGCGCATCACCCGCGAAGAGGAATATTCGCTCGGATTGGCGCGTCCGGCGTTCCAGGGCTGGGTGCGCATGGGCTTCAAGGCGGACGGCCGGATCAGTGCTGTCGACCTCTACGTCGTGCACGACAACGGCCCCAACATGGGATTCTGGGACTTCCGCAATGCCGGGAGTGCGGTCTCGATCGTCTTCCAGCCCGAGGCCATGCGCTGGCGCGGCATCTCGGTCCTGACCAACACGCCGCCACGCGGGCCGCAGCGCGGTCCCGGCGAGAACCAGATCGCGATGGCGATCGAGCCGCTGATCGACAAGGCGGCACACGAACTCGGTCTCGACCGGGTCGCGATCCGGCGCGTCAACGCACCCGACAACGACGCCAAGTACGGCGCCAAGCAGGGACCCGTCACCAGCGCCTATTTGAAAGAGGCGCTCGATCGCGGGGCGGAGCGTTTCAACTGGGAGGAACGCAAGAAGCTCTCGCGCCGGCGCACCGGCAACAAGGTGATCGGCATCGGCGTCGCTTCGGCCTATCACTCGGCGGGCTTCAGCGGCTTCGACGGGCTCGTTCGCATCACGCCGGACGGCAAGCTGCACGTCCACAGCGGCGTCGGCAACCTCGGCACATATTCCTACGGGGCCACGTCGCGCGTCGCCGCCGAGGTGCTCGGCTACGACTGGAGCAACGTCGTCATCGTGCGCGGCGATTCGTCGAAGCATCTGCCTTGGAACATCGGGCAGTTCGGCTCGAACACCTCGTTCACGATGAGCCGCACTAACTACGTCGCCGCGATGGACGCCAAGCAGAAGCTCCTGGAGATCGGCGCCCTGGAGGCGGGCGGAGCGGCCGACGACTACGACATCCAAAACGAGGCCGTGGTCCGCAAGTCCGACCGCTCGACGGTGATGAGCTTCGCCGACGCGGCGGCACGGGCCGCCAAGCTCGGCGGCAAGTTCAGCGGCGCCGAGGTACCGGACAACATAAACCCGCTGACCAAGGCGGCGGTGGCCGGGCTTGCCGGCAGCGGGCTGATCGGCGTCGCCAAGGACACGCTGCCGAAGGACGGCGTGACGCCGGCGCTGTCGGTAGGCTATATCCAGGTCGAGCTCGACCTCGAGACCGGCAAGTTCGTCATCCAGGATTATGTCGGTGTCGCCGATTGCGGCACGGTCGTGCATCCGCAGAGCCTCGCCAACCAGATCCGCGGCGGCGCCGTGATGGGCTTCGGCCTCGCGGTGAGCGAGCGGCTAGTCTACGACCCGAAGCTGGGATTGCCGGCCAATGTCGGCCTCTACCAGGCGAAACCGCCGTCCTATCTCGACGTGCCGGCGGAAATGGCCTGGGATGCGGTCGGCAAGCCGGACCTCGCGAACCCGCTCGGCATCAAGGGCATCGGCGAGCCGATCCAGGGATGCGCGGCGGCGGCGCTGCTCTGCGCCATCTCCGACGCGCTGGGCGGCCACTACTTCAACCGCACCCCCGTGGTCACCGACATGATCGTCAACGCCGTGGCTGGACGGCCGCAATCCTATCGGCCGCTTCAGGTCAACGTTCAGTAAGGGAGGCCTCGCCATGATGATCAAGGACATGATGCCGGGCTTCGAACTGTATCAGCCGGCGCGTATCGAAGAGGCCCTCGACCTGCTCGATCGATTCGGCAAGGATGCCTGGAAACTCGCCGGTGGCAACGACAGCCTCGCCTGGTTCAAGGACCGGGTCATACGTCCCAAGGCCGTCGTCGACTTGACCGGGATCAGCGCGCTCAAGGGTATCCGGGAGACGGCCGACGGGATCGAGATCGGGGCGCTCACGACGCTCAGCGAGATCGAGAACAGCTCGCCGATCCGCGAACGCTACCGCGTGTTGGCCGATGCCGCACGCAAGGTGGCGAGCCCGCAGATCCGCAATTCCGGGACCATCGGCGGCAATGTCGCACAGGATACGCGGTGCTGGTACTACCGCTACGGGTTGCCGTGCTATCGGGCCGGCGGCAACACCTGCTACGCCGATACGCCGGAGGCGATGAACCGCGAGCATGCGTTGTTCGAGAGCGATCGGTGCGTCGCCGTGACGCCGTCCGATACGGCGCCGGCGCTCGTCGTGCTAGACGCCAAGATGGTCGTCCGCAGCAAGCGCGGTGAACGCGTCGTCGATGCCGAGGACTTCTTCGTCGGCCCGGCGGTCGACATCACGCGCATGACCGTCCTCAAGCCGGAGGATCTGCTGGTCGCCATCCGTTTGCCGGCCGCCTGGGCCGGGGCGAAGTTCTATTTCGAGAAGGTGGCCGACCGCGAATCGTGGGACTTCGCGCTGGTCAATGTCGCCTCGGCGCTGGTGATGTCCGGCGGCGTCGTCGAACGGGCACGCGTCGCCTGCGGCGGCGTGCAGTGCACGCCGCGGCGGCTCAAGGTGGTCGAGGACCTCGTCGCGGGCAAGGCGGTCGACGACACCCTGGCGAAGCTTGCCGGGCAGACCGTGACGCGACGGGCACGGCCGCTGAACTACAATCACTTCAAGGTCCCGCTGATGCAGAACCTGGTGACCCGGGCGGTGCGCGACGCGGCCTGAGCCGACCATGGAATTCGTACGCATATCCCGGAATGCGTGGGGGCAGAGCGAGCTGCTTGGCGCATCCTGGGAACCGTTGTGGCTGTTCGTCGCCGCCGGTCTGGCCGCGATTGTCGTGCACGCGCTGTTCGTTGCCGTCGCCTCGCGCCGGGCGAACAAGACCGGCCGCCGCGACCGCACGGGCGGGGCGTGACGGTGGAGGCGGCAGCAGACGAGGGAGACGCCGCCCCGGGCCGCGTCATCCGGCATCGCCTGCCCGAACGCCTGTTCCACTGGGTCATGGCGGCGAGCATGCTGGTGCTGCTGGCGACCGGGTTTCTGCCCGTTATCGGGATCAAGTTCCCGTGGGTGACGATTCACTGGATCGCAGGCCTGGTGCTGACGGCGGCGATCCTGTTCCACGTCGTGCGCGTTTCGGGTTGGCTCGGCTTCCGGGGGATGTCGGTGCGGCTCGACGACCTCCGGCACGCCGTGCGGCACGCGACGGGCAGGTCGCTTTCCGGCGGGCACCGGTCGGGCAAATACGAACTCGCGCAACAGCTCTATCACCACACCGTGGCGATCATCGTGCTGGCGGCGGTGGCGACCGGCATCGTGATGATGGCCAAGGTTGACACGCCGCTCTGGCAGCGCGACCCGTACCTGCTGGCCTCCTATACCTGGGGCATTGTCTACGTCGTCCATGGCTATGCGGGAATGGCCCTGATTACCCTGCTGATCGTCCATGTCTATTTCGCGTTCCGTCCGGAGAAGCTATGGTTCACGCGGTCGATGATCGTGGGCTGGATCACCGAGCGGGAATTTCGGGAACGGTTCGATCCCGAGCGCTGGAGGCCCGAGCGACGCGATGCCTGACGCCAGACGCGGGCCCCGGTGTGGGACCGCCGCGAGGCTATGCCGAGGCCCAACGTGCGAACGACGCGAGACGGAGCCGGGAAGACAGCAAGTGAGCGCAAGCAAAGCACAGTCCGCCACGATCGCGGAGCGCGCGGACGAGATCGAGTCGGCATACGAGTTCATGCTCGCATACGCAGCCCAGGGACGCCGAGGCGGCGAGGGGGGGACGGCCGACGAGGTTCGCGGCTATCTCGAGCGGCTCGACGCGGCGCTGGACGGCATCGGCACGGCTTGCCGGAAGACCGTGGAAACGTCGGGGGAAGCGCTCGACGCCGCCGCATTCATCGATGTGCTCGAACAGGACGCCGCCAAGGCCCGCGCCGCGGTTCGACTGGTCCTCTCCAAGCCGGCGATCGGTTCGCTGTTGATTGACAATCTGAATGCGTCGATCCACTTGCGTGCCCTGCTGACGGACCTGTTCATCATCGACCAGGCGCTTGCGGGCGAACGATGAAGCGGCGCAACCGACCGCCGGATCCGATACCACGCGGGGCGTTCGCAGGCACGCTTACGGTGCCATGACCGCGCCGCCGTCGGTCGGTGTGTTCGGGCTCGGCTCGCTGGGGGCGGCGATCGCCGGCCGCCTGCAGGCAAACGGCTTTCCGCTGTCGGTCCACGATTTCGACCAGGCAGCGATGCAACTCTACGTCGTCGAGGGCGGTTCCGCGATCGCCCCGTCTCCAAGGGCGATGGCCGAGGCCGCGGACGTGCTGCTGGTCGCGCTCACCGATGACGATGCGGTGCAACGCGCGGTGCTCGGTGCCAACGGCCTGGTCAACGGGTTGGGTAAGGGCACGCCGCTGGTGATTTTCGGGGCGGGAGCCCCCGAATCCGTCATCGCGCTCGATCGCGCGCTGGTGTCGCACGGTGTTCCTGCGGTCGATGCGGTCGTCGTCGGGTCGCTGGGCGACGTCGCCGACGGTTGCTCCGCGCTTCTCGCAGGCGGCAGCGGTCGCGCGCTGGACCGGTGCGCACCCGTGCTCGCGGCGATCGGATCGCCGGTGATCCGGACCGGCCATGCGGGGTCGGCGCGCATCGCGCATGCGATCGCCGGACTCCTGACGGCGATCGGCCTCATTGCCGGAGCCGAGGGCCTGCTGATCGCCAGGCGCCACGGTCTGGACCCGCGGGCAGTCCTCGACGCGATCGAGCACGTGTCGGCGGACGGCAACACGCCGCCGGCGGTGTTGCGCGGCCTGATCGACGAGCAGCGCTATGTCTCGGGCACGCCGTTCGAGGCATTGCTGCGCGCCGTCGAAACCGCATCGGCCTTGGCGCACGAGTCCGGGACGCCGGCGCCGGTCACCGCCTTGTGCCGCGAGGTCTGCAGCGCCGCTCGGCTGAATCTCGAAGGCGCGCGCGACGGCGCAGAGATCGTTCGCTGGATTGAGCAGGTCGCCAAGACGAAGCTCGATTCGACGAGGTGACTCGGTCGACCGATGGGCCTGGCCGGCGAGTGCCTGCGGCTATTCCCTGCTCGAGCCGATTCCCGCCTGGCGATGCATTCCGCTCACACCGCTGCTGGCTTGTCTTCGACGCAGAGCTCGGTCAGGCAGTCGTCGGCGAGCGGCGCGATCGGCGTGAAGTCGCGATGCGCGATCCATTCCCTGCGCTTGAATCGACGGATGTGGTTGGAGACCGCACACAGGCTCAGATAGACGATCGTGCGATTGAACGGGCTGATGTTGGGCGGGCTCGCATGAACGAGGTTGCCGTGGAACATCACCACCGAGCCCGCCGGACCGAGCGGTGCCACGACCCCGCCCTTGCGCGCCAGCCGCGTGACGGTCTCGCGATCGAGCGTCCATAGCGGGTACGACGTCGTCTCGAGGTCGTGGCCGGCCTCGAGCACGCCAGCCTTGTGGCTTTTCGGAATGAACATCAGCGGGCCGTTCACCGCCGTCACGTCCTCGAGGAACACGGCGATATTCATCGCCCGCGGCTCGGGCATGTCGTCGTCGCGCGCCCAAGTGCCGTAATCCTGGTGCCACTGCCAGACGGCACCGTCGAAGGCCGCCTTGGCGTTGACCTTGAACTGGTGCATGTAGACGGGCTCGCCGAGGATCTGCATGACGGGCTCGACCAGTCGCGGGTGCGCGCCGAGGCGACGAAACGCCTCGTTGTAGGTATGGGCGGCGAAAGCCGTACGCGCGGCGCCGCTTTCCTCGCGCCACACCTCTTCGCGGTCGAGCGCGTAAATCCTTTGCGCCTCGCCTAGCAGCATCCCGGCCTCGGCGCGCGAAAAGCAGTCCGGCAGGAACAGGAAACCCTGTTCGTCGAATTCGCGCAGCTGACTGCGGCTGAGTTTGGTCATCGGGGCCTCCCGGGCGGTGCCGCCCATGAATTGACAACCATGCGGGGCGCGGTGCGAACGGTGCCGCCACAGGACATCCTGGTGGCTACTCCGGGCAGGGTCGGACACCGCTGATACAGTCTACCATCCGTTCGACGGCGCGCATCTGCTTGCCCGACTTGCGGAAATAGTCGGCGCCGCTGTATCCCCACCAGTCCCAGCAACCCCTCGGATTCCTCGCGGCGTCGTCGTCGGAGCCCCATTCGGTCGCCTGCGGATAGAGCACGACGATGCCGTGTCGGTCGGCCCATTCGTTATAGCCGGCGTCGGCGAAAAAATAGAGCGCCGCGCAATCGCGGCCGACGCCGCAGGCGCGGTTGACCGCTTCGCGCGATTGCCGGCAGCCATGGAAGGCGACGTGCAGCGGGCAGGCGGCGTCACCGCGGCACTGCCGCGGCACGTAGAGATGACCGGCCCGGTTCAGGCTGACGCTCGCGTCGGTCGTGTCGAAGAAAGCGGTCTGATCGAACTCGACCAGAGCGCTGCGGTCCCAGTCGCCGTATGGCGGCGGTGCCGCGTCTTCGGGCAGCCGGTACAGAAATCGCAGCATCTCGCCCGCGGCCGCGTAGTCGCAATCGCTGATGTAGGGCGGACCGTCATCGCTGCAGCTGGTGTCGGTGGCCGGGCCGGGCGCGTCGACGATCATTGCGTGCGCGACCGGCCGGTCGTGCACATAGGCGATGTTCTCCGCCGGGTTCGCGATTTCCTGCCGCCCGAACAGCGCCGCGTAGTAATCGCGCAACGCATCCATCGCCTGTGGCGGCGCGAGACTATCGAGTGCGCCGGAGAACAGCCAGACGCGGTCGCCCTGGAGGTTGCCGAGCGGATCGATCGTTGCCGCGGTCGCCTCGCGCAGCGTCGAGTCAAGCGATTGGGCGGCTTCGGGCGGCCCGACATAGGGCCCGAAGACACCGAAATACTTGCGCGCGAACCGCGTGCACAGATAGACCGCTTGGCAGCTGTCGTGCGGTGCGAAATAGCCGTAAGGCGTGTAGTCGCACAGCCAGTTCGGGCTGCCGGCACAGTGATAGGGGCCGGCCGCGATGATCCCGGCCCCCATGATCTTGGCCGAATTGGCGATATGGAACTGGTTGGCCATCCAGCCGCCGGAAGACAGACCGGACACCGAAATGCGGTTCGGGTCGACACGCGCGCCAAGTCTCTCGCGAATCCGCGCAAGGCTCTCCGCGCCGGCAGCGTGTTCGGTCGCGATGCCGGCGAGGAGCAGCGCGGCCAGCGCGACGGTCGCTGTCTTGCGCGATGCGGCGGGGATGCGACCCATGCTGCGGACTCCCGGGGGTTCTCTTGCTTGGCGAACGCGGCCGTACCCGTCGCGACGGGTCCGGTAATGTATCATGCTCCTGGCGCCATGGCGCCACGCCGCTCGCCCGGCACGCACGACTGCCGGCCCGCCTGGCCGGACAACGTCCGTTCGGCGAGCGATCCCGCTCGGCCGCGGGAACGATCAACGTCGAGCGCGCGGCGAGGCGGTTGGCCGCAGCCGCTGGCGACATACATCTGTCGGCAGGGCGAGCGCGGCGGTTGAGCCTACCGCCGCTCGAGCCGCATTGATGCGAACGGAGGGGAAAAGCCATGATACTGCGATCCGGGCACGCGACGGGGACGACACTAGCCATGCCGGGCCGCCGCAAGCTGCTGCTCGGCTCGCTGGCCATGCTCGGCGGCCTCGGTTCGGCCGGCACCGTTGCGGCGGCGCTGATCGCGACGCCGCGGCAGACGGCGGGACCGTTCTATCCGCCAGACTGGAGCGGCGATGCCGACTGGGATCTGGTGCGCGTCACCGGCGAGGCTGCGCGCGCGCAGGGACGGGTGACCCATCTTGCGGGCCGGGTCACCGACATCGGCGGCGCGCCGATCGCCGGCGCACGCGTCGAGATCTGGCAGTGCGACGCCAACGGTCGCTACCACCATCCGGGCGACGCCGGCCGCGGCCGCCCGCTCGACCGCGGCTTCCAGGGTCGCGGACATGCGATCACCGACAGCGGCGGCGGCTACCGCTTCCGCACCATCCGGCCGGTTCCGTATCCCGGTCGGACGCCGCATATCCATTTCCGGGTGCAGGCCGCAGGTCGGCCGGATCTGGTGACGCAGATGTACGTCGAGGGCGAGCCTGGGAACGAGAGCGATTTTCTGCTGCGCCGCATCCGTGACCCACGCGAGCGCGCGGCCGTGATCGTGCGTCTCGATCCCGCGGACCGCATCGAGACGGGGGCCCTGGCCGGCACCTTCGATATCGTCATGGCCTGACTCGGTGCGGGGGGGCCCCTGGCCGCTGCCGACGACTAAGGGGCCGCGCCGGCACGGCGCGGCCCCCTGTTTCGATTGGCTCCCCGGGACGGACTCGAACCGCCGACAGGGTGGTTAACAGCCACCTGCTCTACCAACTGAGCTACCGGGGATCAGGCAGCCGCCGGATCGCAGGGAATCGCCGGCCCTGCGGGCCCGGAAGGCGGCGCGGTTATAGCAGAGTCCTACCGGCTTGCAAAGGCTATCGCGCGCTACTGGCCCATGATCGCGCGGACGACGCAACGGCCGGCTTCCAGATAGTCGGAATTCGGCATGTGAAACCAGCGCATGAACTCGGCCGTCGTCATCTGCCCCTTGAGATAATGGTCCAGAAACATCTGGCTGACCGGGTGCAGGCGCTCGGGCAGACAATGAGCGAGAGGGGCGACATGCATGGCACGCGATCCGCTGCGGTTGCCGGAAGCGCCGAGCATAGCGCGTTTTCGCCCGATGTCGCGCCCGATTGCGATCGTCTGCCGCGCACCACGATGCCGGACGGCCCGCACGGCGGCGTCAGACGCGGCAGAACACTATGAAATCTGGAGGTCCGGGCCGGAATCGAACCGACGTACAAGGCTTTGCAGGCCTCTGCATAACCACTCTGCCACCGGACCGGGCCACCGCGCAGCGCAACGGGCGCGGTCTGGACCGTCATATACGTGCGCCGCGGGGTGTGGTCAAGGCGCTGCACGAAGGCGCAGCCGTCCGCCGGACGTTGTGTTAACGGATGGCCCGCTATATAAGGGGCCACGTATGCAAAAAGGCTGCAAGAGCCTTGGGTCAGGGCTCGATTTTCGGGAGAACGGGTCGTCATGGATTACAGCGTCGCCAGACGGAACATGATCGAATGCCAGATCCGGACCAACAAGGTCATCGACGAAGCGGTCCTGGCTGCGATGGCGGAGGTGCCGCGCGAACGGTTCGTTCCCGGCGAGCTGCAGTCGATCGCCTATATCGATGAGGACCTCAGGGTGGCGGACGGGCGATTCCTGATGGAGCCGGCCGTTTTGGCGAGGCTGCTGCAGGAGGCGCGCGTTGCGCCGACCGATGTGGTACTCGACATCGGCAGCGGTGCCGGATACGGGGCCGCCGTGCTGGCCCGGATGGCGGCGACGGTCTTCGCGCAGGAGACCAATGCCGGGCTCGCCAAAAAGGCGGCGGAGCTGTATGCGGAGCTGAACCTCGACAACGTCGTGCCGGTCGAGGGAGTGTTGTCCGGCGGCTGCCCGGAACACGCGCCGTTCAACGTCATTCTGATCGAGGGCGGTGTCGATTTCGTCCCCGATTCCATCATCGACCAGCTCGGCGACAGCGGCCGGCTGGTCGCCGTTGTCCGGGAGCGGGGGATCGGGCGGGCAACGGTGATCACGCGCATTGGCGACCACCTGTCGCGGCGCATCGCGTTTGATGCGGCTGTTCCAGTCCTGCCGGAATTCGCCCGGCCGGCCGGTTTCGAGTTTTGACATGAGCGCGGCTCGTACAGGACGGCAGGCTGGACGCGCGTCCACCGCCGCATTCGCGCTATCGGCACTGGCGTTTGCGGCTGTCACATCCACCGCGCCGCCGGGGCAGGCCGAGACCCTGCGGGAGGCGCTGGCGGCGGCCTATGCGAGCAACCCCACGCTCGAAGCGGAACGAGCGCGGTTGCGGGCCTCGGACGAGGGTGTCGCGCTGGCGGGCAGCGGCTGGCGACCGACGATCACGGCCAGCGCCGACGCCGGTGTCGCAGAGAGCGATTCGAGCCTCACCGGAAGTGATTCGACGACGCCCACTTCATACGGGCTGACCCTGAATCAACCACTTTATCGCGGTGGCCGAACGGTTGCCGACACGTCCAGGGCACGCAACCAGGTGTTTTCCGACCGGGCGCGTCTGGTCAGCGTCGAGCAGAGCGTGCTGCTGGACGCCGCGACGGCCTATATCAACGTGCTGCGCGATTCCGCGGTCCTGCAGTTGCGTATCAGCAACGAGCAGGTGCTGCGTCGCGAGCTCGAGGCGACGCGCGACCGTGCTGCGGTCGGCGACGCCAATCGTACCGATGTGTCGCAAGCCGAAGCGCGCCATGCGGGCGCCATCGCCGGGCGAATCCTGGCGGCGAGCGAACTCGACACCGCGCGGGCCGTCTATCGCCGGGTGATCGGACATCCGCCGCGCGATCTTGTGCGGCCGCAGCCGATCGCAGGGTTGCCCGGCTCGCTCGATCAGGCCAACGCGCTGGCGGAGGAACAAAACCCGGCGATCCTCAGTGCGATCTACGCCGAGCGCTCGGCGCAGGATGATGTTCGGCTGAATTTCGGGGAGCTCCTTCCCTCGCTGTCGCTCAATGGCAGCGTCGAGCACAGCGAGGATACGATCACCTCGGGTGCGAGCCGCGACGACGCCAGCATCATCGCGCAACTGACCGTCCCGCTTTACCAGGCCGGCGCGCCGAGCGCGCGCGTGCGGCGCTCGAAGCAGGTGGCAAGCCAGCGCCGCCTCGAGGTCGAGGACGCGCGACGCCAGGTGCGCGAGGAGACGACGCAGGCGTGGGAGGGCCTGAACGCGGCCCGCGCCAGCATCAACCAGTTCGAGATCCAGGTGCGCGCCAACCAGATCGCGCTCGACGGCACGCGCGAGGAGGCGCGCGTCGGTTCGCGAACCGTGCTCGACGTGCTGAACGCGGAGCAGGAACTGCTCGACGCGCAGGTCAGCCTGGTCGATGCCACGGCCGTAGCCGTCGTCGCCGAACTGCGCCTGCTGGCGGCCGTGGGAAGGCTGACGGCGAGGGACATGGGCTTGCAGGTCGAAATTCACGATGATGAAGCGTATTTTAACAAAGTGAAAAGCAAACTGTGGGGTACTGGCATCAACGGAGACGAATAAGAGCGACCGATGCACGGTAATTCGGTCATCACGGGTGGAGTAGATTATGAGTGACGGAAGCGGCCAGAAAGATCCCTCGCTGGACGAGATTCTCGGTTCCATCCGCCGGATCATCAACGAGGACAGCGCTCCGGGCGGACGGCCGGAAACGCGCACGGCAAAGCGCGAAGCGGAAGAGGACATCCTCGATCTGACCGACGAAGTGCTCGAGGAATCGGCCGACGAAGGCAGGCGCGAGCCGATCTTCGGGACGTCGTCTGCCGTTGCGTCCGAGGAAGGCGCGGAGCAGGCGGAGAGTCCCCGCCGGGAACCCGTGCTCGGTGTCGGCCTCGAGGCTGCGCAAGAGCCTCTGTCTGCCGAGGATGCCGGCCGCGACGATGAGGAGGAGATCCCGACCGATAGCCCGCCGGAGGAGACGCGCGCGGACATTGAGCCGGAGCCCCGACCGCGTGCCGACGATACGCTCGTCTCGCATGACGACGCCGGGCGGCCGCCCGCGACCGAGATGTCGACGGCCGGGCTTGGCCCGGAAGCATCAGCGGGCGCGGATCAAGCACCGCAGGAGGAGCAAGCGATGACGATGTCGGACGAGCCGGGCGAGCCGGACGAGCCGGGCCCAACGAAGGTCAAGTCGGCGGCCGAAAAGCTGGTCTCGGAGGCGGCTTCGTCAGCCACGACGGCGGCGCTCAGCGAACTCAACCGGGCAATGATCGAAAAGGGATCGAAGATGAAAGTCGGCGAGGGCGACGCCACGATCTCGGAGATGGTGAGGGAACTCCTCCGTCCGATGTTGCGCGAGTGGATCGACGAGAACCTCCCGGTCATCGTCGAGCGCGTCGTCAAGCGCGAAATCCAGAAACTTGTAGACCGCACCGAGGACGACGACTAGAACGGCGTCGTTCACGTTCGGGCCGCCGGTGCCCGGACCGACCCGAAACGACAATCAGACGAGAGACGGTTCAGCGATGCTGGACAAGAATTGGCGACCTGCCGAGGTCGAGGCAAGGCAGTATGCGCGCTGGGAAGCGGAGGGCGATTTCGCCGCCGGCGACGCCGCCGGAGCGGATTCATTCTGCATTGTCATCCCGCCGCCGAACGTCACCGGCAGCCTGCATATGGGGCACGCCCTCAACAACACGCTCCAGGACGTCCTGATCCGGAACGAGCGCATGCGCGGGCGCAACGTGCTTTGGCAGCCGGGTACGGACCATGCGGGAATCGCGACGCAGATGGTGGTCGAACGGATGCTCGAGGAGGAAGGCAGCGGCCGGCGCGAGCTCGGACGCGAGAAGTTCCTCGAGAGGGTGTGGCAGTGGAAGGAGGAGTCCGGCGGCACCATCACCGGCCAGCTTCGCCGGCTCGGGGCATCGTGCGACTGGAGCCGCGAACGCTTCACCATGGACGAGGGGCTGAGCCGCGCGGTTCTCAAGGTGTTCGTCGCGCTCTACGAGCAGGGCCTGATCTACAAGGACGAGCGCCTGGTCAACTGGGACCCCAAGCTGCACACGGCGATCTCCGACCTCGAGGTCCAGCAACGCGAGGTGAAGGGCCACCTATGGCACTTCAAATATCCCGTAGAAGGAATTGAAAACAAATATATAACGGTCGCGACAACTCGGCCGGAAACGATGCTGGGGGACACCGCGGTCGCGGTCCATCCGGGCGATGAGCGCTACCGCGATCTGGTCGGCAAACACGCCATTCTGCCGCTCGTCGGCCGGCGCCTGCCGATCGTCGCCGACGAGCATGCCGACCCGGAACAGGGTTCGGGCGCGGTGAAGATCACGCCGGCGCACGATTTCAACGACTTCGAGGTCGGCCGCCGGCACGATCTCGAGGTCGTCAACATCTTCGACGCGACCGCCCATATGAACGACAACGTGCCGGAGCCGTATCGCGGACTCGAACGGTTCGAGGCGCGCAAGCGCGTGCTCGCCGACCTCGAGGCGCAAGGGTTGATCGCGCGCATCGACGATCACGTCCACATGGTGCCCTACGGCGACCGCGGTGGCGTGCCGGTCGAGCCGTGGCTCACCGATCAGTGGTTCGCCGACGCGGCGACGCTCGCCAGGCCGGCGATCGAGGCGGTGGAGCAGGGGCGCACCGGATTCGTGCCGGAGAACTGGGCCAAGACCTATTACGAATGGATGCGCAACATCCAGCCCTGGTGCATCTCGCGGCAGCTCTGGTGGGGGCACCAGATCCCGGCCTGGTACGGACCCGACGGCACGGTCTTCGTCAAGGAGACCGAGGCCGAGGCCCGAACAGCGGCGGCCGGCCACTACGGCAAGGAGGTCGCGCTGACGCGCGATCCCGACGTGCTCGACACGTGGTTCTCCTCGGCGCTGTGGCCGTTCTCGACGCTCGGCTGGCCCGACGAGACGCCGGAGCTCAGGCGCTACTACCCGACCAGCGTGCTGGTCACCGGGTTCGACATCATCTTCTTCTGGGTCGCCCGCATGATGATGATGGGCCTGCATTTCATGGGCGAGGTGCCGTTCCACACCGTCTACATCCATGCCCTGGTGCGCGACGCCAGGGGCCAGAAGATGTCGAAATCCAAGGGCAACGTCATCGATCCGCTCGACCTGGTCGACAAGTATGGCGCCGACGCGCTGCGCTTTACGCTGGCGGCGCTGACCATGCCGGGCCGCGACGTGCGCATGGACGAATCCCGCGTCGAGGGCTACCGCAATTTTGGCACCAAGCTGTGGAACGCGGCCCGGTTCTGCGAGATGAACGAATGCCTGCCGGTCGAGGGATTCGATCCGAAATCAGCGAAGGACAGCAAGAACCGCTGGATCGTCGGCGAGGTTTCGGCTTGCGGGCAGGAAATCGACCGCGCGCTCGGCGTCTACCGGTTCGACGAGGCGGCAAACGCCATCTACGCGTTCACCTGGAACACCTTTTGCGACTGGTATTTGGAGATCGCCAAATCGCATCTGAATAGCGAGGATGAGGTTCTCATTGCCGAAACCCGGGCCACGGCGGGATGGGTAATGAACCAGATCTTGCGCCTGCTGCATCCCTTCATGCCCTTCATTACCGAGGAATTATGGGAGCTTTTCGGCGATGGCGGCCGTCTGATCAATGCTGATTGGCCTCACTACGAGGGGCTGGATGACGCCGACGCGGCGGCCGAAGCCAAATCGGTGATAGATTTCGTGTCCAGTGCCCGTTCGGTGCGTTCAGAACTGAACGTACCGTGGACTGCGCGAATCCAGCCGATCGTCGTTGGCGCGAGCCCGGAGAGCCGGGCTGTTTTGGAGGCCAATGCCAGAATCATCTCTGCTACGGCGCGGACGACTGATTTCAAGTTCGTCGAGGCAGGTTCGGCACCGCCCGAGGGATCGATCCAGTTCGTCTATCGGGAAGCAACCGTGGCGCTGCCGGTTGGCGACGTCATCGACATCGGAAAGGAACGCACACGGCTTCAAAAGGAGGTCGCCAAGCTCGATTCCGAGATCGAGAAGTGCGACAGGAAACTGGACAACGAGCAGTTCCTGTCGAAGGCGCCAGAGTCGGTGGTCGATGAAATCAGGGACCGCCGCGCGGAACTGGTCGCCCGGCGCGATGCGGTGCAGGCGGCGCTCGATCAGATCAAGGAGCCGTAGGACCCCGCCATTTGCATGGCGATTCCGCGAGCCGCGCAGCCGGGTCCCGTAATCCGGGGTCCGGCGTCTACTAGTAGATAATGCCCGTACCTATATCCTCTAGGCAGGCGCCGCACGCAGCGATATGGTGGCGCCCCGTCAAAATAACACTGAAAATTAAGGTCTACGGAGGAGGCATCCCCATGGCGATCGACAAGTCGAAGCTGCCCAGCCGTTACGTCTCGATCGGCCCGGCCTCGGCGCCGCACCGATCCTACTATTACGCGATGGGGATGACCGACGCGGAGATCGGCCAGCCCTTCGTCGGCGTCGCCACCTGCTGGAACGAGGCGGCGCCCTGCAACATCGCCCTGATGCGGCAGGCCCAGGCGGTCAAGAAGGGCGTCAAGGCGGCACGCGGCACGCCGCGGGAGTTCACGACGATCACCGTGACCGACGGCATCGCCATGGGCCACGCCGGCATGAAATCGTCGCTCGTCAGCCGCGACCTGATCGCCGATTCGGTCGAGCTGACCATGCGCGGCCACTGCTACGACGCGCTGGTCGGCCTCGCCGGCTGTGACAAGTCGCTGCCGGGCATGATGATGGCGATGGTGCGGCTCGACGTGCCGTCGGTGTTCATGTATGGCGGCTCGATCCTGCCGGGCCGGCTGCGCGGCAAGGATATCACCGTGCAGGACGTGTTCGAGGCGGTCGGGCAACATTCCGCGGGCGTCATCGACGACGCCGAGCTGCACGAGATCGAATGCCACGCTTGTCCCTCTGCCGGCTCGTGCGGCGGTCAGTTCACCGCCAACACGATGGCCTGCGTGTCGGAGGCGATCGGGCTCGCGCTGCCCGGCTCGGCGGGCGCGCCGGCCCCCTACGAATCCCGCGACGCCTTCGCGGAGGCCTCGGGCGAGGCGGTCATGAACGCGCTCGCGAACGGCATCCGGCCGCGCAAGATCGTCACCCGCCGCGCCCTCGAGAACGCCGCACGCGTGGTCGCTGCGACCGGCGGATCGACGAATGCGGCGCTGCACCTGCCGGCGATCGCGCACGAGGCCGGCATCGACTTCGACATCCACGAGGTCGCGCGCATCTTCCGCGAGACGCCGTACATCGCCGACCTCAAGCCGGGCGGCAGGTACGTCGCCAAGGATCTGTTCGAGATCGGCGGCGTG
>JBFHDX010000018.1:0-45666 GCA_041584475.1 Alphaproteobacteria bacterium | reverse complement strand
GCGCAATACCGTCGCCAGCCCGCCCGCACGGTGCAGGTCCTCCATGTAGCCGGTGCCCGACGGCTTCAGGTCGACGAGCACCGGCGTCTCGCGACCCATCGCGTCCAGCGC
The DNA here is from genome assembly GCA_041584475.1 of Alphaproteobacteria bacterium. Taxonomy (GTDB): domain Bacteria; phylum Pseudomonadota; class Alphaproteobacteria; order UBA8366; family JADFVY01; genus JBFHDX01. The sequence goes on along the minus strand of JBFHDX010000018.1, from coordinate 45,555 downwards.
CTCGAGATCGACCTCGATGCCGAGCCGGCCGGCCACCGCCGTCATGTGGATCAGGGCATTGGTCGAGCCGCCGATCGCGAGCAGCACGCGAAACGCGTTGGCGAACGCCTGCGGCGTCATGATCTGCTCCGGGGTCAACCGTTCGCGCGCCATGTCGACCGCCCGCGCCCCGCTCGCTTCGGCGTGGCGCAGCCGATCTGCGTGCACCGCCGGAATCGACGCCCCGCCGGGCAGCATCATGCCGAACGCCTCTGTCATGCACGCCATCGTGCTGGCGGTCCCCATGACCATGCAGGTGCCGGCGGTCGGCATCAGGCGGCCGCCGATCTCGTCGATCTCTCCGGCATCGATCTCGCCGGCCCGATGCTGGCCCCAGAGCCGCCGGCAGTCGGTACAGGCGCCCAGCCGCTCGCCCCGGTAGTCGCCGGTCATCATCGGCCCGGTGACCACGACAAGCGCCGGGACATTGGCGCTGGCCGCGGCCATCAGCTGCGCCGGGACGGTCTTGTCGCAGCCGCCGATCAAGACCACCGCATCCATCGGCAGGGCGCGCAACATCTCCTCGGTGTCCATCGCCATCAGGTTGCGGTAGAGCATGCTGGTCGGCCAGGCGAAGGATTCGTGCAGCGAGATGGTCGGAAATTCGACGGGCAGACCGCCGCCGAGCATCACTCCCCGCTTGACCGCGGCGACGAGCTCCGGAACGGTGCGGTGACAGGCATTGTAGCCGCTGAACGTATCGGCGATGCCGACGATCGGCCGCTCCAGCGCCGCATCCGAATAGCCCATCGCCTTGATGAAGGCCTTGCGCAGGAACAGCGAGAAAGCGTCGTCGCCGTAACTGGTGAGCCCCTTGCGCATGCCCGGCGTGTTTGCCATGCCGCCGCTCCCGCCTGCCCCGACCGCCGACGTCCGATCCGGGCGCGGCTCAGCCTCGCTGGCCGTCGATCTCGGCGAACACCTTGCGGGCGATGCGGAAACATTCGACGCCGACGGGCACTCCGGCATAGATCGTGATCTGCGTCAGCACCGACCGCAACTCGTCGCGGCCGACGCCGTTCTTGATGGCGCCACGGAAGTGGAGCTCCCACTCGTGCATGCGATTGAGCGCGGCGATCATGCCGAGATTCAGGATACTGCGGGTCTTGCGGTCGAGCGTCTTGTCGCCCCAGGCGAGGCCCCAGCAATACTCGGTCACAAGCTCCTGGAACCGGCGGTTGAAATCGTCTGCGTTCGCGAGCGCCTGCTCGACGTATTCGGCGCCGAGGACGTCCTTTCGCTCGCGCAGGCCCTTCTCGAACAGCTCCTTGTCCATGTGCGTCCACTCCCTGTCGTCGAGTTTGCCGGCTTGGCCGCAATGCGGCGGCCAGACAATAGCCCCGCGGCCCGGGTCAGGCCAGCCCGATCACGCGTGATCGTTGCACGTTTCCCACTCCCGTGCCGGCCGCGGCCGATTTCGGCGTCCCGCGCGCGCCGACGGGCGCGATCCGCAACGTCGCGTCCGAGCCGTCCGGTTTGGCAGGATTCGTGCGGGGCCCGCTTCCGCGTCAGGCCGAGCGTTCGATTTCGACGCCGACGGAAGCTGCATTGGGCACGACGTCGAGCTTGTCGACCGACACCCGGACGCGACGGCTGCGGGGGTCGATCAGGCACAGTGCGGCGATCTCTTCGGCGAGGGTCTCCACGAGGTTGATGTGCCCGCGACGCAGGACGGCGCGGATGCCGTCGATGACATCGTCGTAGGAAAGAACGTTCGCGACGTCGTCGTTCAGCGGGCCCGCGTGCCCGGCCATCTGCAGCTCGACATTGATGCGGATGCGCTGCGGCCCGTGTCGTTCGCTCTCGTAGACGCCGATGTTCGCCGGCAGCACGAGATCCCTGATGCGGATCAGGTACCTGCCGGCCGCTTCGTCGGACGGAGCGAAGGGTACGGGCAGCGGGATCACAGGACCACGATTGGCTGTCATCGGCGTCGTTCTCGTTCCTCGAACGGAGGCTGCCGGGGAATATGCCCCAAGGGCCGTCGCCGGGCAACGCCCATCGCGCAGACGGGAAACCGTGGGTCGCGCCGACGCGGCTTCGGTTTCCGCCCCCGCCCCTCCGCCGCTCATACTAACGCGTAATTTCCGATTTGCCAGACGACGCCGCCTCCGACGGTCCATTGCTCTGCGGCGGAATCCTCGGCGGGCCGCCGCCGCGGCGTCGATCGCGGTAAGTGAAATTTTTACTGTATGGTTCTATCGTCAGTGCGTTAGAATCGTTGCGCAATTTCATAAGGATGACGGTATGGCGGGTTTGCGGGTCGGCGCGAGCATTCTGTTGAGCGGCTTGTTCCTGGCCGCCTGTTCCTCCTCGCCCGGGCTCCCTCCGGCCTCGGCCGGCGTGGATACGGCAAGCCAGTACCGCGATTTCACCGGACCGCGGCCGCCGGAGTCCGGCCCGGCGGGTTTCGCCGATGACGGCCCGATCGCGGTGGCCCCGCGCATCGTGACGCCGTCCCGGCGGCTGCAGTGCGTCCCCTACGCGCGCAATTTGTCGGGTATCGAGATCCGCGGCGATGCCTGGACCTGGTGGCACAAGGCCGCCGGTCAGTACGAGCGCAGCGAGAGACCCGAGATCGGCTCGGTGCTCGTCCTCAGGCGTACCCATCGCAACCGGTACGGACACATCGCCGTCGTCACCCAGATCATCGACGACCGGGAGATCCTGGTCAGCCACGCCAACTGGCTGAACAGGGGACGCATCCACATCGATACGCCGGTCCGCGACGTCTCGCGAAACAACGACTGGTCGCGGGTGCGCGTGTGGTATACGCCGGGACACTACCTGGGTCGCACGATCTATCCGGCGGACGGATTCGTGCTGCCGCGGCAGATGCAGGCGCTGCGCTAGGCGAAACGTTCAGAACTCGAGATCGACCTGCACGGCCTCGATGCCGGTGCGGGCGCAGGCATCGTCGTCGGCCCCCGACGGCCCGCCGGACACGCCGACACCACCGACGATCGCGCCGGCCGCCTGGACCGGTACGCCACCGCCGAGCATCAGCGCACCGTCGACGTGACGCACGCCGGACGCCGGGCCCTTCTCGGTCGCGTCGGCGAGGGCGAGCGTGTCCGAGCGGAAGCTGACCGCCGTCCATGCCTTGCGCCGCGCCGTATCGGGCGTGTGCGGCCCGGCCAGCTGATCGCGGATCAGGACCTGCAGATTGCCGAACCGGTCGACGACGGCGACGGCAACCTGGAATCCCTTGTCGCGACAATCTTCGAGCACTTTGCGTGCCAGCGACAGCGCGGTCTCCGGCGTCATCACGCGGAATTCGGCCAACGGCTTTTGCTGCGCGCCGGCAGAGCCGATCAGCGAGAGCGTGACGGTGAGTGCGGCGGCGATGGCTGACTTCATGAGATCCTCCCGCAATGCCCGAATTATCCGTTCTCCCTTCGCCGCCTCAGCCCTCGCTCGCATGGCCGAGCTTGCGCAGTTCGAGATCGAGCAGGCCCCAGAAATGCGCCTCGCCCGGATAGCCGAGGATGCGACCGACCTCTTGTCCGCCATCCATCAGAACGAATGTTGGCGTGTAGACGACGCCGCGAATATCGCTCAGATCTGCCGGCCGTGGTGCCCCGATGTCGACGCGCCGCAGGGGTGCAATGGCGGCTTCGGACGTCTTGTCATAGATTTCGCCGACCTCGCGCTGCCACAGCTCGCACCAGTCGCAGTTCGCCGACTCGAACATGACGAGCTCGGCCGCGCTCACGCCGTTCCAGGTCGTGCCGGCGACCGAGACGAGCAGGGTCCAGACGAGCGCCGCTGCAAATCTGCCGCAGCGATGTCGAACGGCGATCCTTGCCAATGGGCTTTCCTCCCGGGCGTAGCCGGCCGTTTGCCAAGTTTCCAACAAGCCGAAATCCGGCGACACGCAGCAACCTTATAATATACGCGGCTATTCGCGCTTGATAAATCACCTTTTCCGAATATTATGGAATCAAAATACACGATTTTGATCCGGTCGCGATACGCTGGGGCGGGTCGAAAACCGCAGGAACATGCGGATACCACGGGTCAACGGGAGGAAACCGTGAAAACAAAGTGCCATGCGTTCTCGTTTATCGGTGCCGTCGCCTTCACCATCGCGACGATCGCCGCGGCGGGCATCGCCGATGCCGACGAGGTGGTCAAATTCAAGATCGTGGACGGTACCAGCATTCCCCGGTCGCTGACCGGGAAGAAGGGCGACGCCGCGAAAGGCCGCGAGGTGGCGATCAACCGCCGCCAGGGCAACTGCCTTGCCTGCCACGTCATGCCGATCCCCGAACAGCCGTTTCACGGAATTGTCGGGCCCGACCTAAACGGTGTCGCCGAGCGGTACAGCGAAGGTGAACTGCGGTTGCGGGTCGTCGATTCGAAAGTGCTGAACCCCGACACCATCATGCCGTCGTTCTATCGCAGCGACGGATTCCACATGGTGATGAAGAAGTTCGAGGGAACGACGGTCCTGACCGCCGAGCAGGTCGAGGACATCGTCGCCTATCTCATGACGCTCAAATAGCGGTAATTCGGCACACGCGGCCCCGCGGGGATGAGCACGAAATCCTTTTGTTCAAGATCGAGGATCCACGAATGAAGATACAAGAGCCCACCAGCCCGGGCGTCACGCGCCGTCACGTTCTCGTCGTCATGGGAGCGACGGGTCTTGCGGTCGGCAGCGGCGCCATGACCGGCCGCGCGTTCGCCGATGCGGCCGCCGTCGACGCGGCAATCAAGGATAAGATCGGCGGCAAGACGGCCCAGGCCGGACGAATCACGCTGGAATTGCCGCAAATCGCCGAGAACGGCAATACCGTGCCAATCGGCATCGAGGTCGACAGCCCGATGACGGCAAACGACTACGTCAAGGCCGTACACGTGTTCGCGGAGGGGAACCCGTTGCCCAACGTGGCGACGTTCCGTTTCACGCCGATGTGCGGCATGGCGAAGGCCTCGACCCGCATGCGGCTCGCCCGCACCCAGAACGTGGTCGCCGTGGCCGAGATGAGCGACGGCAGCTTCTACCGCGAGACCGTCGAGGTGAAGGTCACCATCGGCGGATGCGGTGGCTGACGAAGTAGCGATGAAGGAGATCTGAACATGGCGAGCGTCAAGCCCCGCATCAAAGTGCCGAAGACGGCAACCAAGGGCGAAATCGTGGAGATCAAGACCCTGATCAAGCACAACATGGAATCGGGCCAGCGCAAGGACAACGACGGCAAGACGATTCCGCGCCAGATCATCAACAAGTTCACATGCACCTACAACGGCAAGGAGGTGTTCGCCGCCGACTGGCATCCGGCGATTTCCGCCAATCCGTTGATGACGTTCCACGTGAAGGCGACGGAAACGGGAACGTTCGAGTTCACGTGGACCGATGACGACGGCAGCGTCTACAGCGCGACCGCCGACATGACGGTGTCGTGACCGCGAGACGATCGAGCCACGCATACAACGATAAGCAAGACGAAGTGAAAGAGAGGACGTCCGGGATGCAGAAGAAGACACTGACTGGGCTGGCGGTCGGAGCGGCCGTCGCGATCGGCTTGTCGGCCGCCAGCCTCGCACAGAACAACTGGGGCAAGTACCAGGTCGGCGAGCTGCGCAGCGGCTATACCTTCGCGGCACCGGAGACGCGCGCCATCCAGGATGACGATTTCGAGAACCCGGCGATGCTCGAGGTCGATTACGGCGCCGATCTCTGGTCGTTGAAGGATGGCGAGGCGAACAAGTCGTGCGAAGACTGCCACGCGGATGCGTCGGAGTCGATGAAGGGCGTGGGCACGCGCTATCCGGCGTATTACGAGCCTTGGAAGAAGCTGATCAATCTCGAGCTGCGCATCAACGAGTGCCGCACCAACAACCAGAAGGCCAAGGCGTGGAAGTACGAGTCGCGTGAGTTGCTGGCGATGACGAGCTTCGTGCGCCATCAGTCGCGCGGCATGCCGATCAAGGTCGACATCGGTGGGCCGGCGACGCCGTTCTTCCAGAAAGGCAAGGAGTTCTACTACCAGCGTCGCGGACAGCTGGACATGGCGTGCAAACATTGCCACGAGGACAATGCCGGAAACATGATCCGCGCCAACCTGCTGAGCCAGGGGCATAGCAATGGCTTTCCGACCTACCGGCTGAAATGGCAGAAGGTGGGGTCGCTGCACCGCCGTTTCCGCGGCTGCAACAGCCAGGTGCGCGCCGAGCGATACGACTACGGCGCCGACGAATACGTCAATCTGGAGCTCTTTCTTGCCTGGCGTGGCCAGGGACTCCCGGTGGAGACGCCCGCCGTACGCAACTGACCGCAACCGGATCGCCGGGCGGGGGATGCGGCGTGGATCGCATCCCCCGTTTTGTTAGGAAATCGGAGCATCATGTTCACACGCCGTGATTTTTTCACGATCGCAGCGGCCACCGCGACGCTGATGGGCGGCGCCGGACGCATGGTCAGGGCGGCGGCGCACCAGCAAATCAGGCAGCAGGATCTGCTGCGTTTCGAGCCGCTCGGGCAGGTCACCCTGTTGCACATCTGCGATATCCATGCCCAACTGGTACCGATCTACTTCCGTGAGCCTTCGGTGAATATCGGCGTCGGCGACGTGCACGGGTTGCCGCCGCACCTCACCGGAACCGACCTACTCGAGCGCTTCGCCATCCCGGCCACGACGCCCGAGGCGCACGCGCTGACGAGCGAGGATTTCACGGCGCTGGCACGAAGCTATGGGCGTGTCGGCGGGCTCGACCGGCTGGCGACGCTGGTCAAGGCAATCCGTGCGCAGCGGCCGACCAATACTCTGTTCCTCGACGGCGGCGATACGTGGCAGGGTTCGTACACCTCGCTCGCCACGCGGGGCGCCGACATGGTCGAGGCCATGAACGCCATCGGCGTCGATGCGATGACGGCGCATTGGGAGTTCACCTACGGCACCGACCGCGTGCTCGAGCTTATCGACGAGCTCAAATTCCCGTTCCTCGCCGGCAACGTCCGCGATACCGAATGGGAGGAGCCGGTCTTCGATGCCAACGCCTATTTCGAGCGCGGCGGCGTCAAGGTGGCGGTGATCGGCCAGGCATTTCCCTATACGCCGGTCGCCAATCCGCGCTACCAGATCCCGACCTGGAGCTTCGGGATTCGCGAGCGGGATGTCCAGGAGTCGGTTGAAAAGGCGCGCGCCGAGGGCGCGCAACTGGTCGTCCTGCTGAGCCATAACGGGTTCGACGTCGACCGCAAGCTGGCGGGCCGCGTCGACGGCATCGACGTCATCCTCACCGGCCACACGCACGATGCGATGCCGGCTGCGCTCGAGGAGAACGGGACGCTGCTCATTGCCTCGGGCTCGCACGGCAAGTTCCTGTCGCGGCTCGACATCGAAGTGAAGAACGGGCGCGTCGCCGATTACCGCTACCGGCTCATACCGGTGTTCGCCGACGCTATCGAGCCGGACCCGGAGACCGCCGCCCTGGTCAAGCGGATCCGGGCGCCGCACGAGGCCGAACTGCGCCGCGTCCTCGGCCGCACCGAGAGTCTGCTCTATCGGCGCGGCAACTTCAACGGCACGTTCGACGACCTGATCTGCAACGCCCTGCTCGAGGAGCGCGACGCGCAGATCTCCCTGTCGCCGGGATTTCGCTGGGGCGCGACGCTGTTGCCGGGCCAGGAGATCACGGTCGAGGACGTCCACAACCAGACATCGATCACCTACCCCAGCGCCTACCGCACCGAGTTCACCGGCGAGTTCCTCAAGGTCGTGCTCGAGGACGTCGCCGACAACCTGTTCAACCCCGACCCCTACTACCAGCAGGGCGGCGACATGGTGCGGGTCGGCGGCCTGTCCTATGCCATCAACCCCGATGCCGGCATGGGAGAACGTATCTCCGACATGCGGCTGGCGCCGGGCGGAGAGCCGATCGATCCGAAGAAGACCTACGTGGTCGCAGGCTGGGCGTCGGTCAACGAAGGTACCGAGGGCCCGCCCGTGTGGGACGTCGTCAGCCGCTACGTCGAGCGCAGGAAGGTCATCAACGTGCCGGAAAACAAGAACATCCGGATCATCGGCCGGCCATGACCCCGCCGCCCGGCTAGGACGACCGCGATGACCGGCATGGAAGTCACCTATCCCGCCGCGTTCCTGGTCGGCCTGCTGAGCTTCGTGTCCCCGTGCATCCTGCCGCTGGTGCCGCCTTACCTATGCTATCTCGGCGGCGTCAGCGTGGCCCAGCTCGAGGACAGCGCGGCGATCGACGCGGCCGCCTCGCGCCGGGTCTTCCTCTCCGCCCTCGCCTTCGTCCTCGGTTTCGCCACCGTGTTCATCGCACTCGGCGCCACCGCATCCGCGATCGGCGAACTGATCGCCGAATATTTCGACGTGCTGTCGATCGTTGCCGGCGCCGTCATCATCGTTCTGGGGCTGCACTTCGTCGGCTTGTTCCGCATCGGCCTGCTGTTCCGCGAGGCGCGGTTCCACATCGAAAAACGGCCGGCGGGGCTGTTTGGCGCCTTCGTCGTGGGCCTCGCCTTCGCCTTCGGCTGGACGCCATGCGTCGGACCCGTGCTGGCGGCGATCCTGTTCGTGGCCGGCGGCGAGGGATCGGTGACCTACGGTGCCTCGTTGCTCGGCGCGTACGCCGCGGGCATCGGCCTGCCGTTCCTGGCCGCCGCGCTCGCGGCCCCGTTGTTCCTTCGTTTCATGAAACGCTTCCGCAGCGCCATTCCCTGGGTCGAGCGGGGGCTCGGCGTCCTGCTGATCGCCACCGGTATCCTGTTCATGACCGGCGGCATCAACGACATCGCCTACTGGCTGCTGGAGACGTTCCCGGTGCTCAACGTCGGCTGATCCGGGCTCAGCCGAAGCGCAGAAACAGCATCCGCTCGTGCGAGCGCAGCTCGCCGCTGCCGATGCGAAAAAGTCGGATGTCGCGCTCGCGCAGCCCCCGGCGCAGTCGTGTCATGCTCTCGCCGACCCCGTCGAGCATGCGCACGAACTCCGCATTCCCGGCAACCGACGGGGGCGCGTGGCGGCGGACCTGGTCGAACAGATATTCCACGATCGTGGCCTGGCGGCCGACCAGCTCCGCGGTCGCGTCTTCCGACAGGTCGTCGACCTCGCCACGGTAGCGCGCAAGCACGTCCATGGCGGCGCTCAGCTCGTCGACGTGATCGGAGAAGGTGATGACGCCGTTGCGGCGCCGCAGGTCACCCAGCATGCCCCTGACCGGGGCGAGACTGTCGGCGGCGGCCTCGAGGTCGCCGCGGTCCAGCGCCGCGAGTCCCAGTGCGGCGCCCGCGCGCACGTCCGACAGCGCCGCCACCCAGTCCCGGTCGTCCGCGAACGCATCCGGCGGCGCCGCGCCGTATTTCTCGATCACCGCTTCCCATCCGGCGACGAATTCGTCGAGTTCGAGGGCGGCGACCGCCGCATTGCCGGTGCGCGTATAGAACACCGCCTGCCGGTAGTGCCCGTAGATGTCGGCGACCGCCCCGTTGAACGAGGCGAGTTCGCTGGCCGCGCCGGCCACGGTCCAGAGACCGGCGACGAGCATCGCCATAAGCGTCGGGACTGCGTGCCGCATTTCCCCCTCCCCGGAACAACTTGCTGCGGGTCGTCTTACGAAGGATTCATGCTAATATAGCAAATTGCAATATGACGCTCGATCCGTTGGCGATGTGCGGGAGAAGCGTCGTTTGAGCGTTCGCTGGGAGAGCGTCCAGACATGCCGCGATCACCGAGAATCCTTGTCGCCGGCGCCATCGTCGCCATCGGCACGGCCGCTTTTGCCGCAGGGGACGACTACGCCGGGCCGGTACAGCTCGAAGACGGCGTGTATACCGAGCCATGGTTCCTGCAGAGCTTCCTCGATCTGCGCGAGGACCTCGAAACCGCGGCCGGCGACGGCAAGCGATTCGTCATTATCTGGGAGCTCAAGGGTTGCCCCTACTGCAAGGAGACGCATTTCAAGAATTTTGCGGACGACGAGATACGGCGGTTCGTCCGATCGAATTTCGAGGTTCTGCAGCTGAACGTGCAGGGTTCGCGGCGCATCACGGATTTCGACGGCGAAGAGCTGGAGGAACGGGAGCTTGCGGCGAAGTATGGCGTGCGTTTTACGCCGACGCTGCAGTTCTTCCCGGACAGCGTGGCGGCATTCGAAGGCAAGCAGGGCAAGGAGCGTGAGGTCGCGCGAATGCCAGGATATTTCCAGCCACCGCACTTTCTCGCGATGTTCCGCTACGTTCACGAACGCGCTTACGAAACAGAAGGTTTCAGGGATTTCCTGAGACGTCAGAGACGGGCGAGCTGAGCGTCCGCAGGCACGGGCCGTGACGGCACCGGCCTCGGGAAAACCTTACGAACCGGGCGCTGTAGGAGGTCAGGAGATGGTTGGCAGGATTTCGACTGGATTTCTGGCGCTGGCGCTTGCAGGCACCCTCGCCGGCGGCGTGGCGAACGCCGCTCAGCAAAGCGCCATGCCGCCGCCGCAGATCGGCGATGACGGTCTGCACAAGCAGCCGTGGTTCCAGGAGACCTTCCTCGATCTCGCCGAGGATCTCGGGGAGGCGACGTCGCAGGGCAAGCGTCTCGTCATCATCTGGGAGCAGCGGGGCTGCCCCTACTGCAAGGCGACGCACGAGGTGAATCTCCGCATTCCGCGGATCACGAACTATGTCCGCGACAATTTCTTCGTCCTGCAGCTCAACCTGTGGGGCGATCGCGAGGTTACCGACTTCGACGGCGAGACGCTGTCCGAGAAGGCGCTGGCGCGGAAATACCGCGTGCTGTTCACGCCGACCTTCCAGTTCTTCCCGGACCGGCTCGACGCGGCGAAGGGAAAACCCGGCGATAAGGCGGAGGTGCTTCGCATTCCCGGCTACTTCAAGCCCTTCCACTTCTACTTCCTGTTCCGTTACGCCAACGAAAAGGGTTACGAGCAGGAGCCGAACTTCCAGCGCTGGCTCGACGGTCAGGGCGACAAGCTGCGCGCCCGCGGCATCGATGTCGAGGAGGCGCTGTGGAAGGACAGTCTCGAGCTGCCCGAGGATTTCTGACGGTCCTGGCCGTCTCTCGCGCTCGCGTCGGGTCAGTACCGTACGAACGGGTCGACGAGCCTGCCGAACGGCCCCGCCAGGTGGATTGCGCCGTCGGTGACGGCAAGACAGATGCAGTCCCCGTTATCGTCGGCGACCGGCCTGTGCACGACCGTTTCGTCTACCTGGGCAAGATCGCCGACGACGTAGTGGCCGTTCGCGTCGCGAAATCCGCCGCTGAGGACGACCGTGAGCTCGGTCCCCTCGTGGCGATGGGACGGCGCGCCGTACCCCGACGGAATGCGCAGCAGCTTGACGTTGAAGCCGCTGAAATCCGCCAGCAGGCGATACTCGAAGAAGGCCAGGCCGCGGCGCCGCCACGGCAGCCGGTCCAGCGGCGCCTGCAGGTAGTGCCGAAGCGGCGACGGGACCGTCTCCGAGCCGTCGATTCGCGAGTGCTCGCCCGCGGATGCGGGCGCCGGATCCGAAGTGCTGTCGTCGAGGCGATCCAGGACCCGTTGCAGCAGGCCGTCGCCGACTTCCGCGGGTTCCGTGTCGCCGAGCATCGCTCCGCCCGTGCGTTCGAAGCGCGCGACGGACGCCCGGCAGGGAGCGCAGTACGCCAGGTGCGTTGCGACGGCCAGCGCGAACGGCTCGCGCGCGCTGCCGAACGCGTAATCCATCAGAAATTCGTCCGTGGGGTGGTGGCGAGGTGTCATGCCTCCTCTCCCAGCTGCTTGCGCAGGCGGCCCATGGCCAGCCTGATGCGCGATTTCACGGTGCCGAGCGGCAGATCGAGCAAAGCGGCGATCTCGCTGTGCGGCTTGTCCTCGTAGAACGACAGGTGGATCAGCTGCAGCTGTTCCTTCGGCAGCGTCGTCATCGCATCGCGCACCAGGCGGTCGCGCTGCGCCGCCGCGACCGTGTCGTCGGGGGCCGGATCCGGATCACCCTGTAATACGGGGTCGTCGGGGTCGATCTCCGGCCGGTTTTCGCGGCGATGTCTGTCAATCCAGCGGTTCCGCGCGATCGCATAGAGCCACGTGCTCGCCGCAGCCTTTTGCGAATCGTAACTATCGGCGCGACGCCAGACCGTCAGCATGATCTCTTGAATCAGTTCCTCCGCTTCCGCGTCGTTCAGCCCGCGCTTGCGGAAGAAACCCTTCAACCGCGGGGCAAAGTGGCGAAACAGCTCGGAGAACGCGCCTCGGTCGCGGCCATGCCCGATCCGGGCGAGCAGTTGGCCGATCCCGGGTTGCTGCGGGCCTGCCGCGCCGTCTTGATGGCGACCGAAGCTCATGACCCTTTCTAGCGGCCCTCCGGCTGGTGCCACAAGCTCGCTCTGCGCGACTGCCAACATCACGTCCTGCCTTCCGCCGATACCGCGAGGTCTTACGCGCGCGATGAGAAGTTGGATCACTGCAGCGGAAAAATCCGGCACGTGGTGATCCGCGGCCGGCGCCATCGCGTAGGACCGGTCACTCGCAACGAGAGGCATCAGGCAGAACGTTATGGCACCCTTTGACGCGACGACCGACACGCGCCTGCCATCCGAGCACGCGGCTGCGCGATGGGCCGGGAACCGGCGGCGCATTGCCGTGATCGGTGCCGGCGCTGCCGGCCTCGGGGCGGCCTGGGCGCTCGATCGTCATTTCAACGTCGTCCTGTACGAATCCGCCGACCGGCCCGGCGGCCATGCGAACACGGTCGACGTGCGGTTCGATGGTCACAGCCAACCGGTCGATACCGGGTTCATCGTCTACAACGAAGTGACCTACCCGAACCTGGTCCGGCTGTTCGCCGCCCTCGACGTCGCGACGGAGGCAAGCGACATGTCGTTCGCCGTCTCGATGGACGATGGCGATTTCGAATATGCGGGCAGTCCTGCCGGTCTGCTCGCCCGGCGCGCCAACCTGGTCGACGCACGCATCTACCGCATGGCGCGCGACATCGTGCGATTCTATGGTGAGGCGCCGTCGCTGCTGCGCGGCACGGACGACGCCACCACGCTCGGCGAATATGTTACGCGGAAGGGATATTCGAAGGCCTTCGTCGACCGCCACCTGATCCCGATGGGGGCCGCGATCTGGTCGTGCACCGCGCGGCAAATGCTCGACTTCCCGGCCAAGAGCTTCGTCCGCTTCTGTCACAACCACGGGCTCCTGAAATTGCTCGACCGACCGCAATGGCGCACCGTCTCTAGAGGCAGTCGCGAATACGTGGCGCGGATCGTCGGCGGCCTGAAGAACCCGGTCAGGCTTGGCACAGCGGTGACCGGGATCGTTCGCGGGCCTTCCGGCGTGCTTGTTCGCGACGCGCGGGGCGGCGTCGAGCGGTACGACGAGGTGGTCCTTGCCGGCCACGCCGACCAGTCGCTGGCCGTCCTCGGCGACCGAGCAACGGCTCGGGAGCGGACCGTTCTGGGCGCATTCGGCTATTCGGCCAACCGCGCCGTCCTGCACTCGGACCCGTCGCTCATGCCGCGACGTCGTGCCGCCTGGGCGAGCTGGAACTACATCGAGGAGGGCGGTTCGAGCGCCGCGCGCAGCCTGTGCGTCACCTACTGGATGAACCGGCTGCAGAACATCGACCCCGCCTATCCTCTGTTCGTTACGCTCAATCCGTTCCGCGATCCGGATCGGCGACTGGTCCATCGCGAGTTCACGTATCACCACCCGCAGTTCGATGCCGCCGCGTTGGCGGCGCAGAAGCAGCTGCCCGCCCTGCAGGGCGTGCACCGTACCTGGTTCTGTGGCAGCTATTGCGGGTTCGGCTTTCACGAGGATGCGCTGCAGTCCGGGCTCGCGGTCGCCGAGGCCCTCGGCGCGCCGGCGCCCTGGGCGCAGGAGATCACGCCTGTCAGCCCGGCCGCGGGCGTCGTGCACGGCGACGCGATCGCCGCGGAGTAACACGCGCATGTCGATCAGCCCCGCCGTCGAACAGCCTCAGCGATCCTGCCTTTATGCCGGGCGCGTCATGCACGCGCGGTTCAGGCCGGTCAGGCATCGTTTCGTCTACCGGGTCTTCTCGATCCTGCTCGACATCGACGAATTGCCGGATCTCGGCCGGCGTCTGCGCCTGTTCTCCCACAACCGGCGGAACCTGTTCTCGTTCCAAGATTGCGACCACGGCCCGAAAGACGGCACGGCTTTGCGCCCCTGGATCGAGCGCGAACTCCGGCGTGCCGGAATCGACATCGCTGGAGGATCGGTGCGGCTGCTCTGCTTTCCGCGGATCCTCGGCTACGTCTTCAATCCGCTCTCGGTATGGTTCTGTCACCACGCCGACGGCAGGCTTGCCGCGGTTCTCTACGAGGTGCGCAACACGTTCGGCGAAGCGCACAATTACCTGTTCGCGGTCGACCGCGCCCGTGACCCGGCGCAACCCTTACGCCATGGCTGTCGGAAGGAATTCCACGTGTCCCCCTTCATCGGCATGGCTGCGCGCTATCGCTTCCGCGTGCACGAGCCCTCGGACCGGCTGCGCCTCGTGATCCGGCAAGATGTCGCGGAGGGCGAAAACCTCGTGGCCACCCATTCCGGAACTCGAACGCCGCTGAACGACCGGCGCCTCCTCGGACTGTTCCTGACGTATCCGCTGATGACCGCGAAGGTGATTGCGGCGATCCACTGGGAGGCGGCCCGACTTTGGCTCAAGGGTGCCCGCTACCACGCCCGGCCGAAACCGCCAAACCACGCGACGACCGTTACCCAGACCCCAGCACCGGAGCCAGCAGAATGAGCGATACGAGAGAATCCGTGGCCGCGGACGCGATGGCACTTTGTTTGGAGCGGCCTCCGGCCGGTATCGGAGCGCGCCTGGCGACGGCGTTCATCGACGCGCTGGGGCGACGTCTCGTCGCCGGGGAACTGACGGTCCGGCATGCCGATGGCACGCTCAAACGTTATCGTGGGGACGCGCCGGGCCCGTCGGCCCGCCTCGAACTGCGCGGTCCCGGTACCGCGCGTCGAATGCTGATGTCCGGTGCGGTCGGCTTCGCCGATGCCTTTATCGCCGGCGATTGCGACACGCCGGATCTGCCTGCCCTGCTCGAACTCGCGGCGGTCAATGGAAAGGCTTTGGCCGGCTTTCTCGACGGCCGGCCCGCGATGCGCGCTCTCGGCCGCCTCGCGCACGTTCTGAGACCGAACACGCGCGGGGGATCGAAGCGCAACATCGCGGCCCATTACGATCTCGGCAACGAGTTCTATGGCGCTTGGCTCGACGACAGCATGACCTATTCGTCTGCCGTCTATGAATCGCCCGAGGCTGATCTCGGCGCCGCGCAGGCGGCGAAATACCGACGCACGGCCGAGGCCGCCGGGATCCGCCGTGGCGATCGGGTGCTCGAAATCGGCTGCGGCTGGGGTGGTTTCGCCCGCTATGCCGGCGCCGATCTGGGCTGCGAGGTGACGGCGCTGACGATCTCGGATGCGCAGTACCGCCTCGCGGCGGAACGCATGCGCGGTGACGGGCTCAGCGATCGGGTGCGCGTCCTGAAGCAGGACTATCGCGACCACGATGGACTCTACGACCGCATCGTCTCGATCGAGATGTTCGAGGCCGTCGGCGAACGTTACTGGCCGGTATTCTTCGAGCGGGTGAGACGAAATCTCGCGCCGGACGGCCGCGCTGCCTTGCAGATCATCACCATCGCCGACGAGCACTGGCAGACCTATCGCAGACGGGCCGACTTCATTCAGCGCTACATCTTTCCCGGCGGCATGCTGCCGAGCCCGACGGCGCTGCGCCAGCAGGTCGAGCGGGCCGGGCTCGCCGTCGAGAGCGACGTGGGATTCGGGCCCGACTACGCGCGCACGCTCGCGGAGTGGCGTCACCGCTTCGAGGCCGCATGGCCGCGGATCGCCCACATGGGCTTCGACGAGCGCTTCCGCCGGATGTGGACCTATTACCTGGCTTATTGCGAGGCAGGGTTCAACAGCGGACGCCTCGACGTCCGGCGTATGGCCCTGCGACACCCGTGAGCTCCTCCCACACTCGCGAGGCGGCGGTCGCACGGCTGCCGACATGGCTGTTGCTGGCCTACGGCCTGCCGGCGCTTCCGCTCGCCGTCCTGCTGCTGCCGCTGCACGTGCACCTGCCCGCGTGGTACGCCGAGGAACTGGGCCTCGGATACGCCGCCGTCGGCGCCATATTCCTTCTGGCGCGACTGTGGGACATGGTCTCCGACCCAGTCGTCGGCATCCTCTCCGACCGGTTTCCCGCGACCCGGCTGCGCCGCAAGGTCTGGATGGTAGCCGGGCTCGTCGTAATCCTGCCGGCAGCCTGGCTCCTGTTCGCGCCGGGCCCCGAGCCGACCGCTGTCTATCTCACCGTGGCGACGATCGCCCTCTATACCGGCCTCACGCTCGTGCTCGTGCCCTACGCGGCGTGGGGTGCCGAGCTGAGCCCCGACTATCACGAGCGCAGCCGGATATCCGGGGCGCGCGAAGTCCTCGCCGTACTCGGTACGCTCATTGCGTTGGGCCTGCCCGCTCTGCTCGGCGCCGGCCGCGGCCCGACGATCATGATCGGTCTGTTGATTCTCGTGCTGGCGCTGCCGCCGGCGCTGGCGGCGGCGCTCGGTAGGGTGCCGGCGGGCCGCGCCGGTATCGCCATCGGAATCGACCGCGCTGGCCTGAAACGGGTCGCCTGCAACGGACCGTTCCTCCGGCTTCTCTCGGCCTGGATCCTGAACGGCATCGCCAACGGACTGCCGGCCACCCTCTTCGTGCTGTACGTGGCGCACGTTCTTGGCGCTCCGGCGTGGACCGGACCGCTGCTGTTCGCCTATTTCGCGGCGGGCGTCGCCGGTGTCCCGCTGTGGCTCCGGCTCGGACAGCGGCTCGGCAAGCATCGGGCGTGGTGTGCCGCCATGGTCTGGACCTGCGCGATCTTCGCCACCGTCCCCCTGATCGGCCCCGGCGACACCGGGCTGTTCCTGGCCGTGTGCATCGGCACGGGGCTGGGGCTCGGTGCCGACCTCATCCTGCCGCCTGCGATGCAGGCGGACGTCGTCGATCTGCATACGGCGCGCGGCGGCGGCCAAAGGACAGGGCTCTACTTCGCCCTCTGGTCGTGCGCCACGAAACTGTCGCTCGCGCTCGCCATCGGCATCGGCTTTCCGGCGCTCGAACTCGCCGGCCTCGAGCCGTCCGCCGGCGACCCGGCGACCGGCTTTGCGGCGGTCACGCTGATCGCCCTGTATTCGGTCGTGCCGATCCTGTTCAAAGCGGCGGCGATCATGCTGGTGGTGCGCTTTCCGATCACCGCGCAGCGCCAGGCGAGGCTTCGCCGCATGATCGACGCCCGTGACGCCCGCATGCAGGGAGACCGCGCATGAGATTACGTCTTCTCATAATGGTTTCGGTTATCTTTTTGACAAACGGATGCAGCAACATGACAACCGAAGATTTCGCCGGTTCGAAGCCGGAATTCCTGATCGAACGATATTTCTCGGGGACCACCAAGGCCTGGGGCATTTTCGAGGACCGTTTCGGGCGACTGCGCCGGTCCTTCACGGTCGACATCGTCGGCGAGTGGGACGGCGAGGCGCTGACCCTCACCGAGGACTTCCTCTATGATGACGGTGAGACCGAGCGACGCGTCTGGCGCATCCGCAAGCTCGCCGACGGTCGCTACGAGGGCCGGGCCGGCGACGTCGTCGGCGTTGCGGAGGGCCGTGCCGCCGGCCGGGCCCTGAACTGGCGGTACACGCTTGCGCTCAAGGTCGGCGATTCGACCTGGAACGTGCGCTTCGACGACTGGATGTTCCTGCAGGACGGCGACGTCGTCATCAACCGGGCACGAGTCAGCAAGTTCGGTTTCACGATCGGTGAGGTGACGCTGTTCTTTCGCAAGCCCGGCGCCGCTGACGCGCGGACCGCGGTGACTCCGCGTCTGCGGGCCGCGAGCTGACCGGGACTGCCGCGGGGCGGGCGTGGCCAGCCACTCCTTGCCGACCTTGTGCCCCGCGCGAGGCGCCCGATTATCGTGCAATGACGGTGACGGCCGTCCGTGCGGGACGCTGCCCATGGTGCACGCTGATCGAGCCGCTCTGTCGGCACCGAACTTGGAGGAAGAACGATGCGAAGATCCCTGTCGATCGTTTCGACGCTGGCTGTTCTCGCGTACATCGTTGCCGGCTGCGCATCTGCGCCCGGCGAGACGGACGGCGTCCCGCTTGACGACTCGCTCGTGCAGTGCGTCGAGCCGCGCCCGCAGATGTGTACCCGCGAGTACAGGCCCGTCTGCGCAACGCTTGCGGACGGGAAGACGCAGACATACTCCACGGGGTGCACGGCCTGTTCGGACAGCAACGTGGTTGGCTATCGTCCCGGCGCCTGTGAGTGACCTCGAAGCGGGCCACCGGCGGCCGCGCTTGCAGATACGGCGTCGCCCGATGAAAGATGCAGCAGCGCTATCCGATGCGGGATCGTATCGTCACGCCGCGAGACGTCGCCGGATCGCGCGCAGCACGGCGCCGATGACCGGCAGGCCTTCATAGACCTGCGAGGCGGCGTCCCAGTAATCGGCGTGCTCGATCACGAGACCGGCTTTGTCGAACCGCACCTTACTCACGCCGTCGATGGTGCGCTGCGGCGCTCCCGGCCGGCCGCGAAACTCAAATCGCCACGACATGTAGCAGATCCTGCGATCGCAGGAAGTGTGG
The DNA here is from genome assembly GCA_041584475.1 of Alphaproteobacteria bacterium. GTDB lineage: Bacteria > Pseudomonadota > Alphaproteobacteria > UBA8366 > JADFVY01 > JBFHDX01. Next base: position 26,842 of record JBFHDX010000018.1, on the reverse strand, counting down.
TAAACCTTGAACCCGACCTCGGCAAGATTGTCGAACATGTCGTCTAGCACCTGCGCATAGGCGTCGATTCCGCTAACATCGTTGAAGGGGTCGCGGAACCGTACGGTCGGCGCGCAGTGCTCCGTCAGCTCACCGATCCTGTCGGGCGTCAGCGCCTCGAGGAATAAGGCGTAGCGCTCGATCGGGGGTGGCTTGGTCGTCACGAACGCACCATGCGACGCGTGACGGCGAAGAACAGGCGGTCGGGCAGAATGCGGAGCAGTTTCATCAGGGCGGAGAAGCGCCAGGGAAACGTGATTTCGAAGCGGTTGCCCCGCAGTCCGCGAACAAACGCATCGACCGCGTCCTCCACCTCCATGAGGAAGGGCATCGGGAAATCGTTGCGCTCGGTCAGCGGCGTCCGCACGAACCCGGGATTGACGACCTGCAGAATGACGCCGTGGCGCTCGAGCTCGGGGCGCAATGCCTCGCCCAGCGCGATAACGGCGGCCTTGCTGGCACTGTATGCCGCGGCGCCGGGCAAACCGCGGTAGCCGGCCACCGAGGCGACGACGGCGATACGGCCGCCGCGTCGCTCGATCATCCTCGGCATCAGCGCCTCGAGCCCGTGCACGGCGCCCATCACGTTGAGGTCGAGATGCCGGCCGAACGCCTGCGCGTCGAAATCGGCCGCCGAATCGCGGCGATAGGACCCGGCGTTCAACACCGCCAGCGCCACCGCGCCGACGTCGGCCTCGATACGCGCCACCGCGTCGCGCACCGCGTCCCGTTGCGTCACGTCGAGCGGTACCGCGACTATTTCGCCCGGCCCGGCCTCCGCCTGCGCCGCCAGTGCGGTGAGTTCTCGCTCGCGGCGGGCCGACGCGGCGACCGTCCAGCCGTCCGACGCGAGCCGCAGCGCCAGCGCCCGGCCGATACCCGAGCTGGCCCCGGTGACCCAGGCGACGCGTTTCGCCCTATTCGGCATCGTCGGCCCCCGCACCGTGCGCTACGGACAACATTCCGGCACCCGGCCGGTAGCGGACTTCGGCGCCGCGCGCTGCGAACGAGACGCCCAGCCAGCGGCCGGTGTCGCTGTACCACAGGGTCATCGCGAGATCGCCGCCGACGGCATAACGGTCGGCGGCGATGGTAAGCCCGTCTACCGTGAATTGATCGCGCCCGGTCTCGTCGATCTCGAGCTCGATCAGGCGGCCATACTGCGTATCGAGGAAGCGGCGCCTTGCGGTCGTCTCGGGACGCCAGTAGCTCGTCGGCAAGATATCATGCGGGGCGGTGAATTCACGCTCGCCGGCGCGAACGTGCAGGCCGGCGGGCGTGGCGACACCGCTCACGCGGTACAGGCGGCCGTTGTCGTCCGTCGCGGTCTCGATCGAGACCAGCTTCCCATCGCGCCATACCTCCCGGTTCGTGTGGCGGTAGCGAAACAGATCGATGAAACCGAAGCTAACCGTCAGCTCGATCTCGATCTCGGCGACGAGGCGGTCGCCCTCGCGGCGGAACGAGACACTGTGGCGGCCGATCGGCACGTCGCCGCGGAACACGTCGAAGTCCAGATCCGGCGGCAGCGGTTCGGCCAGGGCGGGTGTCGCGGCTGGCCAGGCGAGTATGAGTGCGGCCAGGAACGGCCACAGTCGCGCGGGCTCCGTCAGGGTCGCGATGCGGATCATGCTGGGGATACGGACGCCGCCGGTGCCTGGATCACCGACACGAGCCCGAACGCCTGAGCCGGCTACTCGGCGGGGGCCGGGGCTGCCGAATCCTCGCGACGGATATTGAACACCGGCTCGACCTTGCGCAGCTCATCGAGCGGAATGTGACAGGCGATCCGGTGACCATCGCCGGCATCGTGGACCGGCGGCCGCTCGTCGTCGCAGATCGCACCGAGCTTGCGCGGACAGCGCGTCGAGAACGGGCAGCCCTTCGGCGGGTCGAGCACGCTCGGCAGGTTCCCTTCGAGTACGATGTGCCGCTTCTCGACCGCCGTATCCGCGATCGGCACCGCCGACAGCAGGGCCTCGGTGTATGGATGATAGGGCGGCGCGAACACCTCTTCGGTGCTGCCCTGCTCCATCACCTGTCCGAGATACATGACGACGATGCGATCGGAGAGGTAGCGGACGACGGAGAGGTCGTGGCTGATGAACAGCAGCGTCGTGCCGTACTGGCGCTGGATGTCCATCAGCAGCCCGGTGACCGCGGCCTGCACGGAGACGTCGAGCGCCGACACCGGCTCGTCGGCGATCACCGCATCCGGATGGCCGGCGAAGGCACGCGCGATGCCGACGCGCTGCTTCTGACCGCCCGAGAGCTGCCGCGGACGCCGCGTCGCGAAGGCGCGCGGCAGCTTCACGAGATCGAGCAGTTCAAGGACGCGCCCGCGGATCTTCCGCGGCTCCTTCTCGACGCCGAAACGCTTGATGACGCGCGCGATCTGGCCGCCGACCGTATGGCTCGGGTTGAGCGTGTCGTTGGGGTTCTGGAACACCATCTGCAGCGAGCCGAGCAGCTCGGGCGACCGCTTCTCGACCGGCAGGTTGGCGATGTCCTCGCCGTGAAAGATGACCTTGCCCCCGGTCGCCGTCTCGAGCCCCATCAGGACCTTGGCGAAGGTCGACTTGCCGCAGCCCGACTCGCCGACGATCGCAACGGTCTGCGCCTTGCGCGCCTTGAAGTCGAGCTCCTCGTTCGCCTTCACCCAGGACACGCTCTCGCCGGCGAGCAACGCTCTGATCGAGCGGTCGTGCACGGCGTAGTATTTCTGCATCCCTTCGACGTCGAGCACCTGCTCGCCGGGGGGCAGCGCCGGGTGCGTCTCGATGTCGGGCTCATAGCGCACCCAGTCGATCTCGTTCCAGCGAACGCAGCGCGTGGCGTGCTGTCTTTGCGCGTCGACGGTGTGCATGGCGATGCCCTCTGGGGCGTCGCACCGCCCGGCCTCGAAGAAATCGCAGCGCGGCCCGAAATAGCAGCCCTGAGGCCGTTCGTAGGGCAGCGGCAACTGGCCGGGTATCGGCACCAGCGGACGCTGGTTCTTATCGGCGCTCGGCAGCGGGATGCAGTTGAACAGGCCACGCGTATAGGGATGCCGCATGTTGTCGAACACGTCCTTGACGGTCCCCGATTCCACCGCCTCGCCGGAATACATGACGCACACGCGGTCGCACGTCTCGAGGATCAAGCCGAGATTGTGCGAGATGTAGAGCATCGAGGTGCCGAATTCGCGGCTGATGTCGGCGATCAGCTCGACGATGCCGGCCTCGACCGTGACGTCGAGCGCCGTTGTCGGTTCATCGAGTAGAAGCAGGGCCGGGTTTGAGAGCAGCGCCATGGCGATCACGACGCGCTGCTGCTGGCCGCCCGAGATCTGGTGCGGATAGGCCTGCATGACCCGGCGCGCATCGGGCACACGAACGCTGGAGAGCATTTCGGCGGCGCGGTCCTGCGCCTGTTTCGGCGTGATTCCGGGCTCGTGGTATAGCGGCACCTCGGCGAGCTGTTCGCCCACCGTCATGCTGGGATTGAGCGCCGCCATGGGCTCCTGGTAGACCATGGCGATCTCCGATCCGCGCAACCGACGTATCTCCTCCTCGCTCAGCGTCGCCATGTCGCGGCCCTTGAACTTGATCGAGCCGCTGACGATGCCGCCGTTGCTGCCCATGTAGCGCATGATCCCCATGGCGACCGTCGACTTGCCGCAGCCGGATTCGCCGACGAGGCCAACGCTCTCCCCCTGGTTCAGCGTCAGGCTGAAATCCACCACCGCCGGCACCTCGCCCGCCCGCGTGTAGTAGCTGAGACACAGGTTCTCGATTTCCAGGATCGGCCCCTTGTAGCTCGTGTCGACGGTCACCCTTGCCCCCTTTCCCGATCAGTCGCGCAGCGAGATTTCGCGCAGCCCGTCGGCCAGCAGGTTGAGCCCGAGGACCAGCGACGAGATCGCGAGGCACGGATAGACGGTCATGTGCGGAAATATCATCGCCATCTGGCGCGTCTCGTTGATCATCCCGCCCCAGTCCGGATCCGGCGGCGGCAGGCCGAGCCCGAGGAAGCCGAGGACGCCGATCGTGATCGTGACATAGCCGAGACGCAGGCAGGCGTCGACGATCAGCGGCCCGCGCGCGTTCGGCAGGATCTCGATGAGCATGATGTAGAGCGAGAGTTCGCCACGGGTCTGTGCCGCCGCGACGTAGTCGCGGTTGCGGAGGTCGAGCACCAGGCCGCGGACGATTCGCATGATCGCCGGCGCGCTCGCGAAGGTCACCGCGATGACGATGTTGATCGCCGACGCCCCGACCGTGGCGATGATGAGGATGTAGAGCACGAGCACCGGGAACGACAGGATGACGTTTGCGGCGAACGACAGCAGGTTGTCCCACCAGCCGCGGTAATAGCCGGCGGCCAGACCCATCATGATGCCGACGATATAGGCTGACGCGGTCGCGATTGGCGCCCAGATGAGGACCGTCCGCGAGCCGTGGATGATGCGCGAGAGGATGTCGCGGCCGATGTGGTCGGTGCCGAGCCAGAAGACCTCCCCCGTGGCCGCGTGGACGGAGCCCGGTGTCGCCATCGGCTGGATCGTCGCCAGCGGATCGAAGGGCGCGATTACGTCGGCGAGCAGCGCGACGACGATCCAGAATGCGACGATCGCGGCGCCGATCATGCCGACCCAGCTCTCGCGCAGCAGCGCGATGACCCTCAGGAATCGCACGAGGGCGGGCTCTCTCGCCTCGGGTTGCGCGCCTGTCGTCGTGTCCGTCATCGCCGTGTCCTCACGTGAAACGGATGCGCGGATTGAGGTACGTGTAACCCATATCCGCGAGCAGCTGCGTCATTACCGCAACGAAAACGGCGACCATGGCGCAGGCTTCGATCAGGAAGATGTCCTGGTTCAGGGACGCCTCCAGAAGAAGCGCGCCAAACCCCTTGTAGGCGAAGAAGAATTCGACGACGATGACGCCCGATAGAAGCCAGTTGATCTGCAGCATGACGACGGTGAACGGGGCGATCAGCGCGTTGCGCAGCGCATGCTTCAGGATCACCCGCCGATAGGGCAGGCCCTTGAGGATCGCCGTGCGAATGTAGGGGGTCGTCATCACCTCGGCCATCGACGCGCGCGTCATGCGGGCGACGTACCCGAAATCGTAGAGCACCAGCACCATGGTCGGCAGGATCAGCTCGACGAGATTGAAGCCGCTGCTCATGCCGCTGGTGCCAGGCAGCAGCTGCAGCCAGAAGACGAAGACGGCGGAGAGCAGAACGGCGCTGGCAAATTCGGGCACCGACGTCGTGCCGATGCAGGTGACCGAAATCGTGCGGTCGAGCCACGACCCCTCCTTCATGCCGGCGAGCACCCCCAGTATCAGCGACAGCGGCACCATCACCGCGAACACCGCGAAGCCGAGGATCGCCGTGTTCAGCAGCCGCGGCCAGAGCACCTCGCCGACCGGCACCTTGAAGCGCACCGATTCGCCGAAATCGCCGGTGACGAAATCACCCAGCCAGCGGACATAGCGGATCGGCAGTGGGTCGAAATAGCCGTTCTGCTCGAGCCAGAGCGTGCGCTGTTCCTCGGTCGAGTAGGGACCGAGCACCTTGGTCGCGACGCTGCCCGGCTGGAACTCGAGGGCGATGAACAGGATGAGCGAGACGACGAGCATGGTGAGCGCCATCTGCCCGAATCGCTTCGATATGAAAATCAGCATCCCCTACCCGTCCGCCCCTCGAATCGGCGCCGTCGGCCGGGGCGGGAACGCCAACCGGTATCCCCGCCCGACCGCAGGCATCAGGCCAGCCAGACCTTGTTCATCTGGTGGTAGTTGGTCGGATGCAGCTGGTAGTTGCGGACCCGCTTCTTGCCGGCCGCGAAGATCGAGCGCCACAGCGGCTGGGCGATGATGGCGTCCTTCTGCAGCATCGCTTGCAGGCCGGCCATGTGCTTCCGTCGCTCGCTCACGTCGATCGTCGCGCTGGCGACGTCGAGCGCCTTGTCGAAATCCGGATTGTTGTAGTTCGTCTCGTTCCACGGCACGCCGGACCGGTAGGCCAGGTTCAACACCATGACGCCGAGCGGACGGTGCGTCCATGCGGTGAAGCCGAAAGCCGTCTTGTTCCAGATCTCCCAGTACTGCGCGTTGGGCATGACATTGATCTGGATGCGGATGCCGGCGGGCTTGCACATCTCGGCCAGCGCCTGCGCGACCGCGACCTCCCACGGCGGCTCCTTCTTGCAGTCGATCTTGAGATCGATGCCGTTCGCGTAGCCGGCGTCGGCCAGCAGTTTGCGCGCCAGCGCGTAGTCCTGCTTCGGCGTGTCCATCGGCGCATATTCGGGATGGATCTGCGCGACGTGATGGTCCTGGGCCGGCGCCCCCCTGCCGCGGTAGGCGATCTGCAGCAGTCGGTCGTGATCCTGGCAGACACGGACCGCCGTGCGCACGCGCGCATCGTCGAACGGCTTTTTGTCGACCTGCATGCGGGCGACGCCGGTCTGCGCCGTGATTGCCTCGTAGAGCTGGGCGTCCGGAATGCGCTCGACGACTTCGATCTGCTCGACGAAGGTCTCGTAAACGAGGTCGACCTGGTCGGAGGCGAGCGCCGCCAGGCCGGCCGCGGGATCGTCGCCGTGATCGATGTAGCTGATCGCGTCGAGGTACACGTCCCCGCCCCAGTACCCCTTCTTCTTGGACAGCACCGCCTTCTCGCCGACGCGGTACTCGCGCAGTTCGAACGGGCCGGTTCCGACCGGGTTCTTCGACAGGTCCGAGCCCTGTTCCTCGAACCGCCGGTGCACGATCGCGGTCGGGTAATTGTAGAGGTTCTCGGGAATCGCCAGCTCGGCGCGGTTGAGATGCAGTCGCACCGTATGGTTGTCGACCTTCTCGACGGCGCCCGGGGTCATCGTCTTCGAGATGATCGCATTGCCGTCCTTGTCCTTCCGGCCGGTATCGGACTCGGTGATCATCGAGCTGAACAGACCCTGGTTCGACGAACCCGTCTTGGGATCGAGCCAGCGGGTGAAATTGAACACCACGTCGTCGGCGTTGAACTCGTCCCCGTTGCTCCACTTGACGCCCTTGCGGAGGTTGAGCGTCCACGTCTTGAGGTCGTCGGAAGCCGACCACTTCTCGGCCAGATAGGGCCGCGTCACGTTGTCGGGCCCGGTGACCGTAAGATATTCGCAGATTTGGCGCGCAACGTTCGACTTTTCCGTCCAGTCGAACGTCGCCGGGTCGGTCATCTCCTGCGCCCGCATCGAGACCCGCAGGTTACCGCCGGCCTTCGGCGTCTCCGCCGCGCGCGCGCCCGAGAAGAGGGGCTGTCCGGTCATCTTGCCGGCCAGCGCGTACGCCGCGCCCGCCGACATTCCGAGCAGCGTCGCCGTACGCAGGAACTCGCGGCGGTCGATCTTGTTCTGCCGCAGCTGATCGGCAAGTTCCGGGATGGCCGCATGGATTTCCGCCCCGTGCTTACGGGCGATGGGGCCCGCCTTCTTGCTCATGACCTCGTTCTCCCTTGCAGTTCGTGTCGGCACGACCGACAATGCTGGAATGTCGGTGCGCCTGGTTCAGTAAATAACGCTAATAAAACATCCGACGGATGCTTTTTTGACGCTATAATTTCTTTCGCGCTGCGTCGTCTCGTCATCCCTGTAATTATCGTCTGCATTTCGCGTGCATCACGCGCGCAACGATTTTATTGTCTGGTTCAAAATTATTGACGGGGCATCGGGCCGCTGTCAAACGCAAATGTCCGGCGCAGAGCGGCACGTCGCGAAAACCTCGCTTTGCCGATCGAGGGTCGTTGGCTGCAGCGACGCCGCGCTTTGGCGTGCGTGGCGAGAGCGTTACGCGGCGGGCCGCACGAGCCGGCCGTATGCCTCGGGCGGGACGAGCGTCGCCCCGGTGATGCCCAGCGCATGCCGGGCGCCGTCGAGCGTAGAGTCGCCGAGGGCGGTTTCGAGGGCCGCTCGCATGCGCCGGCAATCGCCACGACTGACGCCGCTGCCGGCAATATAGGGCAGGCCCGGCGCCGGCGGCGTGCGGACTAGGACGCGGACGCCGCGGAGCGCCGACGGCGCGTGGCGGGACAGCAAGCCATGGGTCACGGCGTCGATCGCGGCAACATCCGCGACGCGCCGCCGCACCATGTCGATGCTGTTGCGGTGGCTGCCCGCGATCAGGGTCTCGCTGAAGAACCGGCCGCCCGGGGCCAGCGGCGCGCACAGTCGCCGCAACGCCTGGTGCCCCGACCACGAGTCGAGCGCGTTGACGGCGCAGCGCCCGCCGCGCAGCTCTTCGAGACGCGTCCACGCCGACTCGTCCGCGACGATGACGTGACTGCAGTAATGCGGGCCGGCGCAGCCGTCGAACTCGTACTCCGGGGTGGCGACCGGCGTGACCCGGCCCGCCAGACTGGTGACGAGGGGGTAGCCGCAGGTCTGGCTGAACAGGAGGTCGGGCCGGAGCCAGAACGCCGCGCCCTCGCCGCCGCGGGTCAGCCGCGTCGGCACGGCGGCGATTCCGACATCGCTGAAGTGTTGTGCCAGGCCGCGCCACCACGCGTCGGTCGCCGCCCGGACTTCCGGCAGATCATACATCGGCAGGCTTGCAACGCGATCAGCCATCGCCGAGCTCGGCCCTCAGCCGCGCGATGAAATCGCGCGCCTCCGTCGCCTGGATCACGGCCGCCCGGATCAGCGCGTCGAAATGGCGGGTCAGCACCCTGACGTGCGGCGTCGTCGTGAACACGAAATACATCTGCCCGACGTAGAGCGCCGCGCGATGCGGTCCGAAGATGGTGTAGGGCGCCGAATAGTGGGTCAGCTCGTCGAACATGTAGATGCGCAGCGACGGATAGAGCTCGTCGACGAGCGCGGAGAGACGCTCGAGCTGCTCGATCCGCACCGTTTCGGGCAGCCGGTTCCAGCGGCCCTGACCGCGTGCAAAGCTCTCGAGCTCCTGCCTGGGCATGCAGATCTCGACGTCGGTTTCGGGCAGCCGCGTATAGGCCAGCCGCCCCTGGCTCGCGGCGATGGCCTGATCCGCGGTCTTGGCGACGTAGTCCCTGAATTCGTAGCGCAGGACGTCGTCGGTCTTCGCCAGGTCGGGCAACGTCGCGGGAACATAGCGGATCTTGTAGCCGACGGCGGCCTCATGCCAGCGCGCGAGGTTTTCGTCCACCGGCGAGCGTGCACTCGGCGTGACCTGCAGCGATTCGGTAAGCACGTCGGCTCCGAGCTTAGCCTCGTGGCTGAGGCCGAGCAGCCAGTCGAGGCTGACCCGCAACGCCCCGGCAATCGCCGCCACGGTGTCGGCGCGCGGCAGCCTGTCGTTCTCGCTCGACAGCAGCTGCGATAGCGTTGAGCGGTCGACCCCGGTCTTCCTCGCCAGTCCGCTGCGCGTCATCTCCGCACGTTCGAGGGCCTCGGCCAGACGCGTCCGAAAGACGGCGACGGTCTGCCGCCGATCCGTCATCGCCCGCGACCCCGATGGGTCGCCCTCCGCGTGTTGTTCTGTAAACACACCATAATAGAGAAATTACAACACAATTCGTGAAATCGTTACAACAAAAACATTGGCGCACCGATCGCAATCTATAGACTGGTTGGGTCGGGAAAACGTTATTCCGGCTAATGATATGGGTGGATCTTTTACAGCGATGTCGAGGTATCGACCGCGCGGGCGGCGACCTCGAGAGCGGCACGGTCGGTGGTCCGAACTACCGACCTGGTCCGTGCTGGCGACGACCTATGCCGGCTGGCTGTTGCTGACGTGGCACTATAGCGACCTGCCGTGGTGGCTGGTCGTACCGGCGGGCGGATGGCTGCTCGCCTGGCACGGGTCACTGCAACACGAGGCGCTCCATGGCCATCCGACGCGGCATGAGGCGCTCAACGGCTGGCTCGTGACGCTCCCGCTTGCGCTTTGGCTGCCCTACCCCGTCTATCGCGACAGCCACCGGCTGCATCACCGGACCGATGCCCTCACCGATCCGTTTTCCGATCCGGAATCCTATTACGTCGATGCTACCCGGTGGCAGTCGTTGGGCCAGATCCGGCGCGCGGTGCTAACGCTCAACAACACGCTCGCCGGGCGCCTCGCCGTCGGTCCATGGCTCGCCGTCGCCACGCTCTGGTGGGCGGAGGCGCGTCGCGTCGCCGGCGGCGACCTGGGGCGCGCCGGCCTCTGGACCCGCCACCTGATGCTCTGCACGCTGATCCTTGTCTGGACCACCGTGATCTGCGGCATCCCCGTCTGGGCATACGTCCTCGGATTCGTCTGGCCGGGCCTTTCACTGACGCTGCTGCGGTCGTTCGCCGAGCACCGGCCCGGGGCCGATCAGGACCGGCGAACCGCGATCGTCGAGGCGGGTCCGTTATTGAGCCTGCTGTATCTGAACAACAATCTGCACCTCGTGCATCACGACAGTCCCGAGCTCCCATGGTACGCGCTGCGCCGCGTCTACCGCGCACGGCGCGAAGAGCTGCTCCGGCGGAACGGTACCTACGTCTTCAGCGGCGGCTACGCGGAGATCGTGCGGCGCTATCTGTTCCGGCTCAGGGATCACCCCGCGCATCCGGGCCGGCACGATCACGCCGGCCCGCAGATGGTGGCGACGGCTCCGCTCTGATCGGGCGGCCGCGCCGACATGATGTGAGGCTCCCCGAGGTCGCCTGGCGCCCCGCATTTTCGCCGGCGGGACGCAGGTTTTTACAAATATTTAGTCTTATTGCCCTGTAATCCGATGCTCGAGACGATTCGCAGCCGGCCGCGGCCGGTGCCGAGACAGAAGAGGCGCGTGCAATGAAGGTCCTGCCCAAGGGGATCCAGCCGCTGTTGCTGGCCGCACTGCTGGTCGCCTGTTCCTCCGATCCGCTGATCGTCGACAGGGACTGGATGCCGCGGCGAATCGTCGGCCATATCGGGCAGGTGGATGACGGGATTTACGGCGAGAAGCGCGCCACGGTGCTGTTTCGCAACGGCGCGGCATTGCAGTCCGAGGTCGTCGACCTGCAGTTCATCGGCCAGCTCGCGGCGCGGGACAAGCCGCCCTACCTGATCTTCGCCGGTCGGCGCTGCTACGACTGCGAGTCGAATCTGTCGCTCTATGTGCGCTCGCCGACCGGCGGTCGCATGACCGGCGGCTCGACGCGATACCGCTATCCGGGGCGACTCTACAGCCACGTCAACGGCCAGCTGGTCGAGGAAACCCGAACCTTCTTCGGCGATTGCGTACCCGGCCACAGCGCGGCGACGATCGTCTGGTTCGTCCGGACGCGCCGCGACACGCTGCACTGGCGCGACATGTCCATCCTGCTGGAATCGCTCGGCAGCGATCTGAACGAGAAGACCTACTCGGATCCGCCGCTGTCGATCGAACCGACCCTGACTCTCGTCGAGCAAAACCGGTGCCGCGAGATCCCCGGTCGCCAGATGAGCACCGAGCCGTAAGCGTCAGCCGACCCGCAGCTTCTCTAGCCTGTCCTCGTCGAGTTCGAGGCCTAGCCCCGGCGCATCCGACAGCGTGATCGTACCGTCTGCATCGACAGTGACGGGCTCGGCGAGTGCGAAATCCCGCCGCTCCGGCGTCCACTCCGGCGGATCGTACGGAAATTCGAGCCACGGTCCGCCGCCGCAGCCGGCAAAGAGGTGGGCGTTGGCCAGCAGGCCGATCCCGTTGCCCCAAGTGTGCGGTGTAAAGGCTACGTCGGCCGCGCGCGCCCGCTGGGCGATCCCGAGCAAGCCGGTGATGCCGCAGGTCAGCGTCGCGTCCGGCTGCAGGACGTCGACGCTCTGCCAGCTGATCAGGTCCTGCAGCGCGTGTTCTTCACGGGTCATCTCGCCGGCGGCAATGCGCATCGGTACCGCGTTGCGCAGCGCCGCCATGCCCTTGTAGTTGCCGCGGTGGACCGGCTCCTCCATCCAGTAGACACCCAGCCGCACGAGTTCCCGCGCGACGACCAGCGCCTGATGGTAGGTCCAGGACGGTGCGGCATCCCAGGGCATCCGCCAGCCCTGATTGCAATCGACGAGAAGCTCCGCGCGATCGCCGATTCGCGCGCGCACGGCCTCGATGCCGCGGATATCGTCGCGCCAGTTTTCACGATGCAAGCGGATCTTGATTGCCGGAAAACCGCGAGCGACCAGCTCGTCCGCTTTTTCAGCCAGCGATCCCGCGTCCCGCAGGACGCCGGTCGAGACGTAGCAGGGAACGCGCCCCGACGCGCCGCCGAGCAAAGCCCAGACCGGCTGGCCCTTGATCTTGCCGGCGAGATCCCAAAGCGCGATGTCGATCGGCCACGGCCGACAGCCGTGAAAATCGATGTTCGAGAGGATTTCGTAATGACGTTCGAGGTCGAGGGCGTCGTGCCCGACGAGCAGTCCGAGACTGTCTTTTATGCCCTCGAGCGGCGTGCCCGTCCCGATGCCGACGGCGCCGTCGCCGGTGGACACGCGCACCACCGACATGGCGAACTCGCGTCGCGGTCGGCTGTCCCACGCCGCCGCGAAGGGCGGGTCCAGCGGCAGGACGTGGTGGCTTATCTCGATGCGTTCGATGGTGTGGACGGCGGCGCGCTTGGGGGCGGCCCGCCGGGTGCGCTCCAGGACCGGAGCATTTTCTTCAAATGTGGCCATTGCACGGGAAGTAAACACGCCTCATAACCGGTCCGGCAACACAAAAAATCGACCGCCATGACGCCGTCGGCACCCCATACGGCGGAAGTAACGGAAGCAGCTGGCGTTCGAGCCCGGGCCGGCGCAGCGGAGGACCAACGCATGACCCGCGACGACGTCGAGATTCTCGATTACGAAACCGTATGGAGCGGCTATTTCCGCGTGGACCGCTACCAATTGCGCCATCGCCTGTTCGCGGGCGGCTGGGGGGCGCCGGTCGTCCGCGAGGTCTTCACGCGCGGCCATGCCGCGGCGCTGCTGCCCTACGACCCGGTTCGCGACACCGTCGTCCTGATAGAGCAGTTCCGCATCGGCGCACTGGCCGCCGCGGTCGATCCCTGGCTCGTCGAGATCGTCGCCGGGGAAGTCGAGAACGGCGAGACGGCAGAGGACGTCGTGCGCCGCGAGGTGCTCGAAGAGGCCGGCTGTTCGGTCGACCGTATCGTACCGATCGTCGACGCGTTCACGACGCCGGGCGGGTCGTCGGAACGGGTCGCCATCTATTGCGGTCGCGTCGACAGCAGTGGAGTCGGCGGCGTTCACGGCGTCGCCGACGAGGGCGAGGATATCCGGGTCTCCGTCGACTCGCTGGACAATGCGCTGGCCCGGATCGAGCGTGGCGGGATCACCAATCTGATCGCCGTGACGGCCCTGCAATGGCTGGCGCTGCACCGCGAGGGGCTGCGCCGCGAATGGCGCCGAACCGGGCCCGAGGGCGCTTGATTCCCGGATAGGCCGCGGCTAGGTTGCGCCGTGCCGGGCGGCACCTCAAGCGACGAACAAGCAACGCATGGATATTCGCGACGGATTCACCGACACCATCGGCAACACGCCGCTGATCAAACTCCGGCAAGCCTCCGAGATCACCGGCTGCACGATCCTCGGCAAGGCGGAATTTCTCAATCCGGGCGGTTCGGTCAAGGACCGCGCAGCGCTGGCCATCATCGAGGACGCCGAGCGCCGGGGCGTTCTGCGGCCCGGCGGCATCGTCGTCGAGGGCACGGCGGGCAACACCGGGATCGGCCTCGCGCTCGTCGGCAACGCGCGCGGTTACCGGACCGTCATCGTCATCCCCGAGACGCAGAGCCAGGAAAAGAAGGACATGATCCGGCTTGCCGGGGCCGAGCTGCGCGAGGTGCCCGCCGTCCCCTACAGGGATCCGAACAACTACGTCAAAGTCTCCGGCCGGCTCGCGGAGGAGCTGGCGAAGACCGAGCCGAACGGCGCGATCTGGGCAAACCAGTTCGACAACGTCGCCAACCGCGACGGGCATTACCGCACTACCGGCCCCGAAATCTGGGAACAGACCGACGGCACGGTCGACGGCTTCGTCTGCGCCGTCGGCACCGGCGGCACGCTGGGCGGCGTCTCGCTGGCGCTGAAGGAGCGCAACAGGGACGTCGTCATCGCCATCGCCGACCCGATGGGCGCGGCGCTGTACAGCTGGTACGCCCATGGCGAGCTGAAATCCGAGGGCGATTCGATCACCGAAGGCATCGGTCAGGGCCGCATCACCGCCAACCTCGAAGGGGTGATCGTCGACGTGCCGTTCCAGATCCCCGACGAAGAGGCGCTGCCGGTCGCCTTCGACCTGCTGCAGCACGAGGGCCTGTGCCTCGGTGGCTCGAGCGGAATCAACGTCGCCGGCGCGATCCGGCTCGCCCGCCACATGGGACCGGGGCACACGATCGTCACCGTGCTGTGCGATTCGGGAACGCGGTACCAGTCCAAGATGTTCAACCCGGAATTCCTGCGCGGGAAAGGGCTGCCGACACCCGCCTGGCTGGAGTGAGGCGATGACCGAGGAGCTGTTCCGCGACGACTCCTATCTGCGCGAGTGCACCGCCGTGGTCACCGCGGCCGCACCGGGCCGGGTCGCGCTCGACCGTACCGTCTTCTATCCTACGGGCGGCGGGCAGCCGGGCGACACAGGCGTGCTCCGGCTGCCCGACGGGTCGGAGCTCGAAGTGCGCGATACGGTCAAGGACGCGGACGCGATCGTGCACGTGATCGCCGACGACGCGACACCGCCGGCGCCGGGTGCCTGGGTCACCGCGCGGATCGACTGGGCGCGACGCTACCGCCACATGCGTATGCACAGCCTCCTCCACCTCGTGTGCGCGGCGGTGCCTTGCCGCATCACCGGCGCCCAGGTCGGCGCCGAGAAGAGTCGCATCGATTTCGACACGGCGGGCCATTTGCTGGACAAGGCCGAGCTGACCGATACGCTGAACCGGATGGTGGCGGACGACCGGCCGCTGTCGCACCGCTGGATCACCGACGAGGAGCTCGATGCCAACCCCGACCTCGTGCGTACGATGTCGGTGCAGCCGCCGCGCGGTTCGGGGCGGGTGCGGCTGATGGAAGTCGCCGGCCTCGATCTGCAGCCCTGCGGCGGCACCCACGTCGCGCGCACCGGCGAGATCGGCCGCGTCGCCGTCGCCAAGATCGAGAACAAGGGCAAGCTGAACAGGCGTGTAAACGTCATTTTGTGCGACGATTGAGTGAAATATGGGAAGATTGCGATGTCCTACGTGAACCCGGAGGCTCTGGTCGGCACCGATTGGCTCGCCGGCCATCTCGAGGCGCCCGACGTGCGCGTCGTCGACGCCAGCTGGCACATGCCGCCCGCCGGCCGCGACGCGCGCGCCGAGTACGCGGCGCAGCACATTCCCGGCGCCGTGTTCTTCGACATCGACGACATCGCCGACACCAGCTCGGCGCTGCCGCACATGCTGCCGGCGCCCGAGAAATTCGCCGCCCGCGTGCGCAAGCTCGGCCTCGGCGACGGCAACCGCATCGTCGTCTACGACACGACGGGCGTCTCGGCCGCGGCCCGCGTCTGGTGGATGTTCCGCGTCTTCGGACATGACGACGTGGCCGTGCTCGACGGCGGCCTCGGCAAATGGCTCGCCGAGGGCCGGCCGGTCAGCGACGCGCCGAGCGAGCCGCGCGAACGGCATTTCACGGCGCGCGTCAACACCTTCCTGGTGCGCGAATACGACCAGATTCTCGGCAATGTCGAGCGCCGCCGCGAGCAGGTCGTCGACGCGCGCTCCCCGGGGCGCTTCGACGGCAGCGAGACGGAGCCCTGGCCCGGCCTGCCGAGCGGCCACATTCCGGGCTCGCTGAACCTGCCGTATCTCTCGGTGCTCGACCCGGAGGCCAAGACCATGCTGCCGGCCGACGCGATCGAGAAGGCCTTCCGGGACGCCGGGGTCGACCTGTCGAAACCGATGGTGACGACGTGCGGCTCGGGCGTCACGGCCTGCATCCTGTCGCTCGCCCTTCACCTGATCGGCCGCACCGACGTGCCGGTGTTCGACGGCTCGTGGAACGAGTGGGCGGGCAATCCGGCGTCGCCGATCGAGACCTGAGACCGGTGGCCGTCCGTCCGATCGAAGACCGGGACGTCGACCGCGTCGTCGCGCTCTGGGAGGAATGCGACCTGCTGCGGCCGTGGAACGACCCGCTGCAGGACATCGCCCGCGCCCGCGCCGTCCCGCACGCCGAGATCTTCGTCATCCCCGAGCGCAGGCGGATCGTCGCCAGCGCCATGGCGGGCCACGACGGGCATCGCGGTTGGCTCTATTACGTCGCCGTCACGCCCGACCGGCGCGGCGAAGGGCTCGGCCGACGAATCACGCGGCACGCCGAGAAGTGGCTGAAATCGCTCGATGTGCCCAAGGTCGAGCTGATGATCCGCAGCGGCAACCCGGTCGCCGGATTCTATCGCGCCCTCGGCTACGTGACCGAGCCGCGCTCGGTGATGGCGCGCTGGCTCGGCGAGCCGCCGGAGCGCGAGCCCGCGCGCGAGACCGAGGTGACCGTCACCTATCTCGAGATGCGAAAGCCCCCGAAACGGTCGCCCGCCCGGCCGCCGGTACTGCCGCAGAAGATCGCGCTGCTGCGCGCCGAGTCGCCGAACGTCGGTTTCTACCGATATCTTTACAACGCCGTCGGCGCGCCGTGGCACTGGTACGAGCGCAACCAGCTCGGCGACGACGCACTGGCGGCGATCATCGGCGACGAGGCGGTCGAGATCTACGTGCTTTACGTCGGCGGCGCGCCGGCCGGCTACGCCGAGCTCGATCTGCGCAAGCCACCCGACGTCGAGCTCGCCTATTTTGGGCTGATCGAGGATTTCATGGGCCGCGGGTTTGGACGCTACATGCTCGACTGGGCGATCGACGCGGCGTGGTCGCGCGCGCCGTCGCGGCTGTGGGTGCACACCTGCACGCTCGACCACCCTTCGGCGCTGGCCGTCTACCAGCGCGCGGGCTTCGAGCCGTACGATCAGAAGACGACGGCGATTCCGGCCCCTGGCGCATTATCCGATTAGTTCGCTCCGGCGCGCTGCCGATTCCACGTAAGCCGATGATGTACTAGCGGCACGCCGGCGTAACGCCCAGCTCGGCCGCGACGAGGTCGGCGATCGCGAGCGCCGCGGTGAGTCCCGGGGACTCGATGCCGAACAAATTGACGAGGCCCGGTATGCCGTGCCGCGACGGCCCCTGGACGACGAAATCCTGCGGCGGCGCCCCGGCCGGCACCAGCTTCGGCCTGATGCCCGCATAGCCGGGCTCGAGCGCGCTGTCGGGCAGGCCCGGCCAGTAGCGCCGGATTGCGCCGTAGAACCGCGCTGCGCGCCCCGGGTCGACGGCATAGTCGATGCGCTCGACCCATTCGACGTCGGGCCCGAAGCGCGCCCGACCGGCGAGATCGAGCGTCAGGTGCACGCCGAGCCCGCCCGCCTCGGGCACGGGATAGATCAGGCGGCGGAACGGCGGCCGCGTTGACAGCGTGTAGTAATTGCCCTTCGCAAGATACTGCGCCGGCACGAATCTGCGCGGGAAGCCGGCCAGCGTCCGCGCGACCGCGACGGCGCCCAGCCCGGCGCTGTTGACCAGCATCCGGCAGCCCAGGCGCAGCCCATCGGCGCCGCCGACCGCAAGCTCGATGCCGTCCTCGACGATCCGCCCGCCGCTCACCGGGCTGTTGAAGGCGATCATGCCGCCGCGATCCTCGAGGTCGCCCTGACAGGCGAGCATGAGTGCGTGGCTGTCGACGATGCCGGTCGACGGCGACAGCAGCGCCGCCGTGCCGCGCAGCTCGGGCTCGAGGCCACGCAGCGCCGCCGCGTTGAGCCGCCGCAGGTCGCCGACACCGTTGCTCGCGGCGGCCGCGGCGATGCGCGCCAGCTCCGGCTCCTCGGTCTCGGCTGCGGCGACGATCAGCTTGCCGCAGCGCGCGTGCGCGATGCCGCGTTCGGCGCAGAACCGGTAGAGCCGGTCGCGCCCGGCGACGCAGAGGCGCGCCTTGAGGCTGCCCTCCGCATAGTAGATCCCGGCGTGGATCACCTCGCTGTTGCGCGAGCTCGTCTCCGTGCCGATCGTCTCGGCCGCCTCGAGCACGACGACCTCACGCCCGGCGAGCGCCAGCGCCCGCGCCGCCGCCAGTCCGACCACGCCGGCCCCGATCACCACGCACTCGACGCTCTCGCGCGTCACGCCGCCCCCGTCCTTTCGCGCTGGAATTGCCGCCGCCGCGATGCTTGAATGCGGCCCCCGACGACAACGGCCCTGCCGCCGAGGCGGCGCAAAGATAAGCGGAAATCCGATGAAAGACGACACCTTGCTGACCCATGCCGGCCGCGACCCGCACGCCAACCACGGCATCGTCAATCCGCCCGTCTACCACGCCTCGACGGTGCTGTTCCCGACGCTCGACGCCTATCTCGAGATGGGCAAGGCTCGCGTGCGCTACGGCCGCCGCGGCACGCCGACGACTTTTGCGCTGGAGGACGCGGTCGCCGAGCTCGAGGGCGGTGCCGGCGCCATCGCCACGCCGTCGGGGCTGGCGGCGATCACCACCGTGCTGCTCGCCTGCCTGAAGGCCGGCGACCACCTGCTGATGACCGACAGCGCCTACCAGCCGACGCGCCATTTCTGCGACACGACGCTGAAACGATTCGGCGTCGAGACCGAGTATTACGACCCGCTGATCGGCGCCGGCATCGCCGGGCTGATCCGCCCCGAGACGGCGGTCGTCTACGTCGAATCGCCGGGTTCGCAGACCTTCGAGGTGCAGGACCTGCCGGCGATCGCCGAGGCCGCCCACGCCGCCGGCGCCATGGTCATCGCCGACAACACCTGGGGCGCCGGCTACTACTACCGGCCGCTCGCGCTCGGCGCCGACATTTCGCTGCAGGCCGGCACCAAGTACATCGTCGGTCACTCCGACGTGAATATCGGCGTCACCGTCTGGCGGGACGAGGCCGTGCTCGGCAGGGTCCGCACCGACGTGCAGAGTCTCGGTGTCTGCGCCGGCCCGGACGACGTCTACCTGGCGCTGCGCGGCCTGCGCACCATGGGGGTGCGCCTGCAACGCCACCAGGAAAACGGCCTCAGGGTGGCGCGCTGGCTGGCCGCCCGGCCCGAGGTGAGGCGCGTCATGCACCCGGCGCTTGAGGACGATCCCGGCCACGCGCTCTGGCGGCGCGACTTCACCGGCGCCTGCAGTCTGTTCGGCTTCGTGCTCGCCAGCGACGACCGGGGGGCGTTGGCGGCGCTGCTGGACGGCATGAAGTATCACGGCATGGGCGCCAGCTGGGGCGGCTTCGAAAGCCTGCTGATTCCGACCTGGCCGAGCAAGTCGCGCAGCGCGACGACGTGGCAGGAGCCGGGCCAGACGATGCGCATCCATGTCGGGCTCGAGGATCCGGACGATCTGATCGCCGACCTCGAGGCGGGGCTGGAGCGGCTGCGGAAAGCGGGGTGACGCATGACCAGGGACGAAATCATCGAAGCGATCGCCTTCAACGCCGACGGGTTGGTGCCCGCGATCGCGCAGCAGCACGACAGCGGCGAGGTGCTGATGATGGCGTGGATGAACGCCGACTCGGTCGCCGAGACGCTGGCCAGCGGCCGCGTCTGCTACTGGTCGCGCTCGCGCGCCGCGTTGTGGCGCAAGGGCGAGACGTCGGGCCACGTGCAGCGGCTCGTCGAGCTGCGCGTCGATTGCGACGGGGATACGCTGCTGCTGCTCGTCGACCAGACCGGACCCGCCTGCCACACGAACCGGCGCAGCTGCTTCTATCGGGCCGCGCGCGACGGCGCGCTGGCAACGATCGCCGAGCCCGTGGCGTAGCGCGCGGCGGCCATCCCGGCTGCCGCCGCGCTCCGGGGATCCGCCGAGATCGGGCCGAGTTGCCGCCCGGCCTGCAGCTCCAACCGCTGCGGGCGCTTTGACCGCGCGGCGCGCCGGGTCACCTCAACGGGGTATCCGGGTCAAGCCCTGTTGCCTTTGAAATTGCGGCATCCGCGCCGATCTGCGCGCTGCCGGCAAGATCCGGCCGATCGCCATGCGGCAACACGAGCATTACGCCCAGCAGCGCAACGGCGATGGCCCACGACACAAGGATGTCCCGCACGAGGGCGCGGTGGGTATACGGATCGTAGGGGTCCATGATGAACGTTCCGAACTGGTGATTTCCGCCGACCACCGGCCCGATCGGGCCGTCGTGGCGCAGGCGGATCCTTCATCCGCACAAGGATCGCACGCATGTCTCTGCGGAGGCTGTGGCAAACCGCACACAGGACCCGCCGGCAGGCACCGTCATGGCAAGCGTGTTTGGGAAGCCGCCTGTCGAAGCGGAGCGACTATTCGAAGACCTCTTCGGCCATCCTTCGCAAGGCTTCGAGATCCCTTACGATCAATTTTCTCGGAGATCGCTCGATGAGACCGGCGCGCGCGAGTCTGCTTATCTCCCTCGTGACCGCCTCGCGATGCGTGTTGATGCGGCTTGCGATTTCCGCATGCGTTGGCGCAGGCGAGATCACCGCCGTGTTGTCCGTCACCTCGGCCAGACCGGCGAGCCGGAGGATCTCGTTCTGGATGCGGTTGGCGACGCTGTGCGCGCTGAAATCGTACACCCGGGCCGAGAGATCCCGGACAAGGCCGGACAGATATTTCAACAACGAGGCGTTCACGTCCGGAAACGTTCGAAGCAGATCCCAGAATTGTTCGGGTGAAACACGGAAGATCCTCGAATCGGACTTGGCCACGACGTTGGCCGAGCGTGGTTGCCCGTCAATCGCAGCAAGCTCCCCGAACATATCGCCCGATTCGAGGTCGCGGAACGTCACCTCCTTGCCGGCGGCGGAATAGACGGTGATCCTGACGGCGCCGTCGAGCAGGAAATACACGCTCCGATCCTCTTCGTAGTGGCCGATGATCTGTGCACCTTCTGCATATCTCCCGACCCGCAGCCGGGCCGCGATATGCGCCAGCGCCTTGTCGTCAAGTTGCCGGAAAATAAAGAACTTTCGCAGTTCGGCGGGGCCGCCGATATCGCCCGATTCATGCGCAAGATTCATTCTACCGCACGAGCAGCTGGTTCGTTCTTCCTGCAGAATACAGCGGAACCGGCGATCCTGAAACGCGCAAGCATGCTGCCAACGGGCACGACGGCCGGCGGTTCGCGCGCCCGCAGGCGAGAGGGGCCGTCCCTTGCCACCCCCTACGGGCCGACCCCTCTGCACCACCCCGGACAAGATCTCCGGGGTCGACCTCCCCGTTCGAGGCCGCCTGAAAATCACCCGTTTCGCCGGCGACGCGTCACGATTTGCCGGGGCTGTGCGCCCCACCGAATGCGTCCTCGCTGCCGGCGCTTCGATCCTCGGCCGGTTTCGCGGTGCGGCGTGCCTTCAACCAGTTCGCGATGACGAGCGAGGCGGTTACGAGGGGCGCAAACTCGAAGCGCCTGTAGGCATCCTCGAAGTCCCGCGAATCGGATCTGCGTTCCATTCGTCCCTCCCGCTGGTCGTGAAAGCGAATTCGAACCGAACGCCGGCGAAGGGAAACGCGACCGGACGCATCTTCAGCGGCGCGGATCCGGGCCATGAGCCCCTTCTCGATCGCCGTCCCGGCGGTCGGCGGAGGCATGATGAAACCCTTGCTCCGCGGGCGATGTGGCAATCCTCACAGGCGGGGGTCTCGCGCGGCCGGCGCCGCGGTCACGTCTCCGACTTCGCGCGTCCCGACCGGTCGCGCGCGCCGTGATCGAGGGGCGGCAGGCCCCGCATCGAGCGAGCGACGCCCGCGAGATCGGGTCTCTCGCCGTGCCCGCATGAACGGCTGCCGGACATGTCGGCGAAATGTGGCATTTGCCACCGCGCGCCCCGATCGTCCCTGCGAGGGTTGAACGACGGGAAACGGGGACATCGACATGACGCGGCATACCTTCCTTTTCCATGTCGTCCGCGGCGTGATCGTCGGTTTCACCGGCGGGCTCGCGTTGGGGCAGGCGCTGATCTTCGTGATGGCCGCCCTCGCGTCGGGCGAGAGCAGCGCCGGCCGCAGCTTCGAGAGCGCCGCAAGGCTGTCGTACGAGCGCCGTGCCGAGAGGTGTGAGCCGGCTGCGAGCTGCAGCTCGGAACGGCATCCGACCGTGCGCGCCCCGGGCCGCCCGGCAGGGCATCGGCATCGCGAAGCCCGCTTCGCGCCATGAGACGGACCGGTCCTGAGCGCGCATCCCATGGCGGCGCGTGCCCTGACGGACGGATCCGAGCCGTCGGGATTTTGCGCGCTTCCGAGTTTCGTAGAGACCCAGGTGAGTAACGCTAATGCACACTGCACATTCGTATGATGACGCGCGCGATTTGACGGATTTCCTCTGCTTCGCACGCGCAGCCGAAACCGCGATTATCAAATCGGGGCGATCGACGCCGACGCCGGGCGAGACCCGCCGGTTTTCCGAGAGGTATTGGCGTGCCGTCGAGCTTTTGCACGACCGTTACGGCGCAATGCCCGCCGACTGGGCAACGTCGGAAAGCGACGTCCAGGCGTTCGTCAACCTGACCTTGCGATGCGAGCCCGGGTGGCGCTCCCGATACAAACCCCACGGCTATCCGGGCGACTACCGTCTCATGGAGCTGTTCTACGCGTTGGAGGAGCCGATGCGGACGGAACGCAATGCGTCGAAGGCAAAGCCCCCCGGAGAGCAACTCGTCGAGGCCGCGTTCGCGGCGGCGCACGGCGTGCGGCTGATCCAAAAGCGCGCGCGAATCCTCGAGAAGATCCTGCTCGAACGCATGGTCAGGAATTCGGGCCGGCTCAGCGTGCTCGACGTCGGTGGAGGCGGCGCCAAATACTATCGGCGCGCCGCAGCCAGAACCGCCTACAGGCCGCTCTCCTATACGATTCTCGATCACGACCCGTCGCTTCCGCTGTTCTGGAAGCAGGACATCGATGCCGATGTTGCGCGGAACGTCTCGGTAATTTCCGCGCCGGTGAAGGTCCTGATGAACGGGGGGCATCCGCAGCTGGCGGCCGGGACGTACGACATGATCCTCTCTTCCGGCCTGTTCGATTACCTCGAGCAAGACGAGGCGCGGAAATTGGCGGCGCGGCTCTTCTCCCTGCTGCGGCACGGAGGCACGCTGGTAATCGCCAACATCCTCGACAGCGAACCGGCTCAGGCGGCGTTCTTCCGCGAGACGCTTCTGGACTGGAAGCTCGTCGGGAAGACCGACGAGGAAATGCAGCACCTGCTGCCCATCAGGGCGAAGAAGTACGAGCGCGTTGCCGAGGTCGATCTGGGGATTGTCTGGTTTTTGAAGGACCATGGTATCGGTTCGATATCGCGCCGGGCCATGGCGCTTCCGGTCCGAAACGCATGATCGCCGACGATGGCCCGTCTGGCCTCCCGCTCGGGGAGAACGGCCCGAGGGCGAAGCAAGCGCAGAAAGGATGGCTCTCCCGCGCCGGGACCGGGCGCCTCGATGCGCCCGACTGTCGCAAATGGCCTGCCGCACGGCGCCGCACGACCCTGTGCAAACGCCGTGCACCGGACCGTAGGCTGCGCGCCGTCGGCGGCGCTTCCGCCCGCTCTTTCCTGCCGAGCGTTCCGATCAGGCCGCGATGCTGAACGCGCCGGTCTCCGCGCCGCCCATCAGGCGTCGGAACTCGTCCCCCCTGACGTGCACGAGTTCGTGGTGATCGCCGGCTTCCAGGTAGACTTCGTCCTCCCCTACCAGGCGTTCGTCGAGCAGCACACGAAGGGCGTAGGCATTGCCGATCGGGGGTACGGCGCCGGGCTCGCAATCGTCGAACCGCTCGGTCACATCGGATTCCGATGCGATTTCAGCGTCGTGTCCGAGGGCGTTGCTCGCGCGCTGCAGATCGACGTTGCGGTCGGAGGGAACCACGGCAAGGCTCAGGATACCGTTCTCGTCCTTCAGAAGTACGCCCTTGGCGAGACAGCCGGGCGGCAGGTGGGCTCGATGCGCGGTCTCGATGCTGGTCTTGCTGGCCGGATGCTCGACGATGTCATAGACGACGTCGAGCTCCTCGAGATAGTCGCGAACCGTTGCGGCGATGCTCATCACGTCCCTCCGTTTCCTGTCGGCAGGCCTCCACGCCGGTTCGACCGTGGGCGGCGGGCCCCACGCGATCGTCGTTGCAGATCCGAATTATGAAGCCGCCCGACGCAACCGCATTGATTCGAATCAATCGGGCGCGGCGGTGGCGGCTCCCTGGGCCGACGTCTAGAAAGCAGGCAAGATCGAAGTTGGCATGTTCGGGATGACGGGTGTCGGAATGTCCGGGCCGTCCGGCACTTTTCGAGCGTGGGCAATGCGCGGTTCGGCGTCGCCGTGCGCCACCATGATCCTGTCGACAACGGGGATCGCCAGGTGCGCATACAGATTCGAGAATCTTGCCCGCGCCGCGGCGGCGGCGTTCTCCACGTTCACAGATACCAGCTGGAGTCCGTCCGGCGGGTTATCGGGATCGACACGGAATTCGATGCGCAGCGTGCCCACGTAGTACGCCGTGCGCGGTTCCGGCACATCGATCATGACCTGCGGCGCGAAATAGAAGGCATCCGGGTCGATCTCGATCCCGAAAATCCATAGGCTCGTCTCATCGACCCGCATGGCATGGGCGCGGTAGCGTCCCGGCTCGACCAAGGCGAAGAAATAACCACCCTGTTCCGGAACGAATGCACGTTGTTCGTACGCAATCCCGTCGATGGTCGCCTCCGGCGAGACGTCGGGGGCGACCAGGTAGATGCCTTCGGATCGGGCGTCATCGTTCTGCACCACGACCACGCTGCCGAATATGACGGCGCGATCCTCGCGGACCGATCTGTGGTCACGCATCGACAGGGTTCCCACCGGCATCTGCCCGCACGCCGTCAGGATCGTTGCGATGACCAGCAGATGAAAGGCTACTCGCACCGGAACCCACGTCCGGAAGATTTGCAGCGCGTCCAGTTTCCGCCTCTTATGCCCGTGCTGCCCGCCGACCCTGGCAGCGGCGGTCGCGAGACAAGCCGGGCGTGAGCGACTCGCCGATTCGCCGATTTTGCACCCCGCTCGCGCAGCCGGGCCACCGCCATTCCCGGACGACCATAGCGGCCACCGGGGGAATCCGGCAGCTGTTTGGATTTCCGGCAACGGGCCATGTGTGGCGGAAGGCGAATCCCTGGTGTGCGGATGCGCCGTTCGAGTCCCTTCGCTCGGGCAGCGAACGAGAGTTGCTTCATGCGCGACCGTAACAGCGAGCCGCTCCTGCCGTTCGTCCCGGGATTTGACGCCTCGCGGACGGCGGCCTACCGTCCGGTCACTCGGGCGGGCCGGCGCCCGATGTCCGTGCGGAACGAGTCAACACGAGGAGAGCGCAAGGTGAAACGGTTCATGCTGCTGCATTTCGGGTTCGAAAAACCCACCCCGGAGATCATGGCGGCCTGGGGCAAATGGTTCGACTCGGTCGCGGACAGGACCGTGGAGCACGGGGGACTGCGTAGCGGGCGGGAGATCTCGCAGAGCGGAACCACGGACCTGCCGATGGGGATGGACTCGATCACGGGCTACTCGATCATCAACGCGGAGAGCCTCGAGGAGGCCGAGGGGATCGCCCGGGAAAACCCGTTCATCGCGAGCATCCGGGTCTACGAGATCTTGGCGCATTAGGCTCGCTCGCACCGGATTGCGGTGCAGTTTCGGCCTTGTCCGCGCCGATTCGCGGAGATTGGATCAGCCCAGCGCCGGAGCGCATTGAACCCAGGCATATTTCTGGGGAATCCAGTGCGAACGGGATCGGCCCCGGGGTTCGAGCCGTTCGTCAGGATCTGCGTCGAAACGTGTGGATTTTGGGGCCGCTCATCGCTTTCGCAGGCGATGGAGACAACGGCCGGCTCAGCGCGGCCGGCCGCCCGTCCGCTCGGCGACCAGCAGGAACGTCTTGTGGTTTTCTGCCCCGGGGGACGACAAGCAGGCCGTCTGGAGGCGTCTTCCAGGCCGTCGGCATGAGTCGGCGAGCGCCGCGACAGCTCACTCGATATGGGAGCTCATTCGATATGGATCGTATGGGCGAAGTCCTTGCCGTCGCTGACGGTGACCTCCTCGAAGCCGAGCATCTTGCAGAGGTCGAGGAACGTGAAGATTTCCTCGACCCGATACTCCTGGAAGATCGGCAGTACCCTGGCCATGGCCGTCAGGATCGCGAAGACGGCGCGGGCGCGATAAAGCGTGTCCATCCGGCCATCCTGGAGTCCGACGATGATCAGGCTTGTCGCATCCTCCCCCTTGGCGAAAATCGCCAGATTCGGCGCGTACGGCAGGTTCATCTGTTTCAGCGTAATGCCGGTCACGAAGGCCAGGCGCTGCTTGCGCCCCGTCATCTGCAGGGTGGCAGCCTGCGCTTTGAAGCGCTCGGTCGACCGGGGCTCCGGATAATAGTAACCGACCAGGCGCTCATCTGCGGTCGCCACGCCGGCCCAGAGAGGAATCGCGGCCGCTGTGGCCAACACGATACAGTGAACTGTCTTCCACATCGAATGTCGCCCCGCCTTGCTGAGTTTCGCGAACGGTCGGCGTCGTCGCCGCGATTTCGCGGCGTTTTTGGCCAGGGGCGGGCGCCGTTGCACGGAAGGGCGGTCTCGGCCCCCCGACCCCGGGCATTCAGCAGGATCCGAGCGGCCGCCATCGACCGGTGCCGCTTCATTGATAGTGAACCGACGGTCCGCGGTCCATTGCGACGATGGTAGCGGCTCGGGCGGGCCGGCGCGGCCCGACAGAGGCCGCCCCCGGCTGCGAGAAGGCGACGGTCCGCCGGCGCCCAAGCCATCGTTCGGCCCTGCGAGGCGCTTCCCGGGC
>JBFHDX010000017.1:0-46540 GCA_041584475.1 Alphaproteobacteria bacterium | reverse complement strand
GGGCGGCCCGGCCGAGCACCATCTCGGCGTCAAGGACGTGCTGGTCCGCAACGTCTCGACCGACATCAGGGGCTACGCCGGGACCGTCGAGCCCGACGGCAACTCGATCTTCATCTTCGAGGTCGCCGACCTGTGCATCGGGCATTTCGGCCACCTGCACCACAAGCCGTCGCCGGAGCAGCTGGCGCGCATCGGCCGCCTCGACGTCGTCTTCGCCCCGGTCGACGGCAGCTTCACGCTCGACCTGCCGACGATGATCGAGACGCTGCAGGAGCTGCGCGCCAGCATCGTCATCCCGATGCACTATTTCGGCGGCGCCTCGCTGAAGATCTTCGTCGCCGGCATGGCCGGCGACTTCGACGTGCGGATCCTGGAGGAGCCGCGGACGACGGTCTCGCTGGCGACGCTGCCGCGACGCCCGACGGTGCTGGTGCTGCCCGGCTTCTGACGTCGCCGCAACCACGGAAATCGCGCCGAACCGCCCGAAATCGACCCCCGCGCACCGGAATCGGCGCCGCCAAGCCGTGAAAACGCGGCGCCATTTACCGATTGGTCATATTTGTGGGGTTATTTCGGAGTCCCGTGGCTGCCGGGCTGCCGTGTTTCGCGGCGCAGGAAGGCCACCGCGAGGAGTAAACAGAGCCGAGCATGGCATCTCCGACGCCGGGCAGCCGACTTCCCCTACTCACCGTCTGACATAGCGAGGACAAAGATGAGCGCAAAGGACGATTTGATCGAAATCCTGGCCCGCGAGACCGGCTGCACGAAGACCAGCGCGCGCAGCGCGGTGGACAAGATGTTCAAGAACATCATGACCCAGTGCAAGAAGGCCGGGGAGCTTCAGATCCCGGGCTTCGGCAAGTTCCGCGTACGGTCGCGTCCGGCCCGCATGGGCCGCAACCCGCGCACCGGCCAGTCGATGCGGATCAAGGCCAGCAAGTCCGTCGGCTTCCGGCCGGCGGCCGCCTTCAAGGGAACGCTCTAAGCATCCCTGCGGGATCGGGCCGGCAACTCAGCGCTTCGAAGGGTTGTCGGTGCCGATCCCGCTTCGCTTTCCCCTCCCGTCGTAATGCCCGCCCGGCCCGCCGCCGGGATGGGCTGACCGAAAATCTCCGCTTGATCGTCGTCGGGGCGTCGTCCGCGCTAGAGCATGTTCCGATTAGTTCGCTCCAGCCCGCTCCCCCACCCGGCCACCCAACGGTATCGTACGCTGTGGGTGGCCGGGTGGGGGAGCGGGCCGGTGCCGATGCCACGTAAGTGGATGATGTACTAGTCGACGCGGCGCCGGCTCAGCCGGCCGGCGAACACGGCGATGACGACCGCCGGCAGCAGCAGGAAAGCGCCGCTGACGAAGGGCCAGTCCGGGCCGAGGGCGGAGAAGGCGAAGCCCGCCCAGACGGGCCCGAGGATGCGGCCCATGCTGTTCGCCGACTGCAGCGCGCCCATCGTGCCGCCGCGCCACGACGCCGGCACGGCCCGGCTCACCAGGCTCTGCAGCGACGGGTTGGCGATGCCCTGGCCGAGCGCCAGCAGCGCCAGCGCCGGCATCATCATGACCGCGCTCGCCGACGGCGGGATCGCCAGCAGCCCGGCGGCCAGCGCGACGAGGCCGGTGAGGATCAGCCGCTCCTCGCCGAAGCGGCGCACCAGACGCCCGACGAGCCCGCCCTGCACGACGACCATGCAGACGCCGGCGAACGCCAGCAGCAGCCCGACGTCGCGCGGCCCCAGCCCGAGCATGCGGTCGGCCCACAGCGCGAGCACCGATTCCATGCCGGAAAACACGAAATAGCCGATGAAGTAGACGGCGAGCAGCAGCAGGATCAGCGGCATTGCCAGCACGCGCAGCGCGGTCGGCGCAAGCTCGCCCTCGCGCACGACATGCCGCACCGGCTCCGGCACCAGGATCGCGCCGATGATGAGCGCCATCCCCGAGGCGGCCGCCGACATCAGGATCGGCAGGCTGAAATTCGGTGCCTCGCCGCCGACCGCGACGGCGCCGAGCGCCGGCCCGATGACGAAGCCGATGCCGAAGGCGGCGCCGAGCAGGCCCATGCCGCGCGCCCGGCCGTGCGCGTCGGTGGAGTCGGCGACCCAGGCCTGGCCGGTGGCGAGCCAGCCCGCCATCGCCCCGGCGGCGGCGCGGCTCGCGAACATCTCGGCGAGGCTGCCGACCTGGGCGAGCCAGACATAGGTCGCGGCGGTGCCGGCGTAGCAGACGAGCAGCACCGGCTTGCGGCCGACGCGGTCGGAGATCCGCCCCCACAGGGGCGCGGCGATGAACTGGCAGGCGGAGTAGATGGCGAACAACAGCGCCACCTCGGCCGGGCTCGCGCCGAAGCGCGCGGCGTAGA
The DNA here is from genome assembly GCA_041584475.1 of Alphaproteobacteria bacterium. Taxonomy (GTDB): domain Bacteria; phylum Pseudomonadota; class Alphaproteobacteria; order UBA8366; family JADFVY01; genus JBFHDX01. Next base: position 44,186 of record JBFHDX010000017.1, on the reverse strand, counting down.
ACGGCAGCAGCGGAATCACCATGCCGAGGCCGACGACGATCGCGCAGGTGGTGAGGAACAGCGGCAGCATGGCGGGAGGCGGCCTCGGCGGGTTGGCAACGGCGAGACGGGGGATGGCCGGGAAGCGACACGGGGCCGCCGTCTCGGGTTTCGGGTATACAGGATTTTCGCCGCGCTGAAACGCCTAATGCGGTGGCGTGTCTCGAATGCGGCCCTTTACCGAAACGACCGCGAAGCAGCCGATGGCAGCCGTTCGGCGGAGCGCCTCGCGACTTCCGGTTCTAGCCGAAACCAGTCCTTTCGAAGTTTCTAATATAATCCACGGGACAAGGTAGATTCCCGCATCGCGATGCCGGTGGCAGAGCCGTCCAGAAGCTCCCGCGTTAATTCTCCTGCGCTACCGATCGCCTGAAGAGCAGGAGGCTTGCCGTCAAAAGCGCGGTGCCCAGCAGAGCCATCCACAAGAACTCCGGAAAGATTGTCTCGATCCCGGCGCCCTTGAAGACGATTGCCTGGCTTGCCGACATGTAGTGGCGAGACGGGAGCAAAAGCGTTCCAGCCTGCAGCCAGGCGGGCTGACCCTCGACCGGTGTCTCACCTCCCGACAGCATCAGCATTGGCAAGATCGTCAGCATCACCAAGAGAGCGAACTGCGCCATAGACCGCGCGAGCGTCGCCAGGAAGACCCCCAGCGCCGTCGCCGTAAAAAGAAAGAGCGCCGTGCCGGCAAGAAACAGCGCCTTCGACCCGGCGATGGTTATTCCCAGAGAGCCCTGCAGGACAAAAGTCAGCGACAGCCCCGCCGCCACCAGGACCACCGCCGCATTCGCCCAGATCTTGGCCGCCGCGATGTCGAAGGGTGCGAGCGGCATGGCGAGCAGGTGCTCGATCGTTCCATGCTCACGCTCCCGGATCATGGCAGCGCCCGTGAGAATCGTGGTCAGCCACATGATCTGGCCGATTAGCGCGACGATGCCGGCGAAACGCACCGTGTCCCGGTTCGGGTTGAAGGCACTGCGCAGGACGAGATCGACGGGGGGCGGGTCCGCCAGGTCCGCTCCGATCGCAAACCGGCGGAGCTCGGCGATCAAGATATTGGTGATATAGCTTGCACCGATCCCGGCCTGTTCCATTGCGGTCGCGTCGATCAGAACCTGAATCTCCGGTGCGCGGCTGGCGCGAACGTCCTTCTCGAATCCGGGCGGCACGGCGACGACGAATAGGAACCGCCCCGCATCCATCTGCGCGGCACCGGAGCCCGGCGCGATCTGGACGACGGGCTGGAACTCCGGTGGAAAGAAGGCCGCGGCAAGGGCTCGCGAAAGGGGCGAGTTGTCCTCGTCCGCAAACGCAATCGAAGCATTGTTGACCGAGCTCGAGACCCCGGTCGCCTCCATCACCGGCGCCAATGTGAATGACCAAACAAGCAGTGCCATCATCACCCAGTCGCGGCGCAGGCTCATCATCTCTTTCAGACCAAGCCAAAAGATGCAGTGCAGTCGTTGCATTCACTTCTCCTGCGCCCGGAGTAAGAGGGCTGCGAGCACGGTAAACACCGGCCCGAAGCAGGCGAGCGCCAGGATATCGGGGCCGAGCGCCTCCCAGCTCAAGCCCTTGGTGAAGGCGCCGACGTTCAGGTGCAGAAAGTAGGACGACGGCCAGAGCGAGCCAATCGTCCGGGCGCCGCCTTCAAGCGTGGAGACCGGTTGCAGGAGCCCGGAAAACTGGATGGTCGGTACGACCGAAGCGATCGTCGTGGCGAATGTTGCGGCGACCTGACTCGACGTCATGGTTGCTATGAGCAGCCCATAGGATGTGGTCGCCCAAACATAGAGCAATGCGCCAATCGCAAGGGGTACGGGATTGCCTTTCAGCGGCACCCCGAAAACCACGATCGTCATCGCCGCCAGCAGCAGAAAGTTCGCGAATGCGATTACGATATATGGGATCTGCTTTCCGATCAGGAACTCGAAGCGCGTCGTCGGGGTCACATAGAAATTCGTGACCGACCCCAACTCCTTTTCCCGCGCGACGCTGACCGCTGTCAGAACAGCCGGCAGCATGATGAGAAGGATCGCGGGCATGGCGGGGGCCATCGCCGCGATACTCTCAAAGCTCTGATTGTACCGGAAACGCGGTTCGATCCGCGCGATCGCGGTTTGACGGACGCCGCCGTCGCGGGCCAGCACGTCCAGAAAGGTCTGGTGCAGCCCGGCGACATAACCCTCTACCGTCTCGCCTTTGAAGGGAATTGCGCCGTCCACGGTTGCCAATACTTCGGTCTGCTCGCCGGCGCGCAGCTTGCGCCCGAAATCGGGTGGCAGCTCGACGACCAGCGAGACGTCGCCCGCGGTCAGCCGCTGGCGGCCTTCGGCGGCGCTTTCCAACGGCGGCGTGGGCCGAAAATACCGCGACCCCGCGATCTCGGAGATATAGGCGCGGCTCTCGGGGCCCTGCGAGAGGTCGAGGACCGCGAAATCCAGTTCCTCGATATCCAGCGAGATCCCAAAGCAAAAGACGAGCATTAGGAGAGCCGATCCCAGGAAGGCGAAGGCGAGGCGCACGCGGTCGCGCAAAACCTCGACCGCCTCGCGCCGGGCATAGGCCAGGGCGCGCCCGACGCTGCCTCCGGACCCGGCGCTCTTGGCGTCAACCGAAACCTCGGGGGCCGCCACCGGCGCCGGGGGCTCCGCGGCTTCCAGAATTGCGATAAACGCGCCCTCCAGGCTGTGTGCCCTCTCTGCGGCGATCAGATCGGCCGGAGTCCCCTCGGCAAGAACCCGGCCCGCATGCATGAATGAGACACGGTCGCAGCGCTCTGCCTCGCCCATGAAATGGGTCGAAACGAAGATCGTGACGTTTTCTCCGCGCGAGAGCTCAACCAGCAGCGCCCAGAACGAGTCGCGCGCCTCAGGGTCCACGCCCGAAGTCGGCTCGTCCAGGATCAGCACACGCGGGCGATGGATCACAGCGACAGCCAGCGACAAACGTTGCTTGATGCCAAGCGGAAGCGCGTCGGCCAGCGTGTCGCGATGCGCGGTCAGTCCGAAGCGTTCCGTCAATTCATCGATCCGCGCCGCCTGGTCCGCGATTGCGAAGATGCGGGCGTGGAGCCGGAGGTTCTGGTTCACGGTCAACTCGCCGTAGAGCGAGAACGCCTGGCTCATGTAGCCGATCTCGCGGCGCAGCGCGCGATTGCGTGCGTCGACGGGCTTTCCGAATAGCGACGCCTCTCCCGAGCTGATGGGCAGAAGGCCCGTCAGCATCTTCATTGTCGTCGACTTGCCGCAGCCGTTCGATCCGAGAAAACCGAAGATCTCGCCGACGTTGATCGAGAAATCGACGCTATCGACCGCAGTGAAATCGCCAAAGCGCCGCGTCAGCCCGCGCGCGGTGATCACGGGATCCCCGTCGGTTCGCAATTCGGGCACGACGTCCAGCGCGGACTGCGCTTTTCCACCCGCCTGAAGCCGCCGGTAAGCGGTCTCGAGGTCTTCGGTCCCGCCCTTCAACTCGGTCGGACTGCCCTGAAAGAGCGCTCGTCCCGCATCCATCGCGACAATCCAGTCGAAGCGCTCGGCCTCCTCCATATAGGCAGTCGAGACAAGAACCGAGAGCTCCGGATTGTCCTCCCGGATCGCGTCGATCAGCGCCCAGAACTGACGGCGTGACAGTGGGTCGACACCGGTTGTCGGCTCGTCCAAGACCAGGAGCTTCGGGTCATGGATCAGGGCGCAGCAGAGCCCCAGCTTCTGCTTCATGCCGCCGGAAAGCCTACCCATCAAGCGGTCACCGAAGGGCGCAAGGCCTGTTGCCGACAGCAGTGCCGCGATCCGGATCTCGCGCTCCTCCTGGCTCTGCCCGAAGAGACGCGAGAAGAACTCCAGGTTCTCGCGCACCGAAAGCTCGGCATAGAGGTTGCGACCCAGCCCCTGCGGCATGAAGGCGATTGCCGGGCTCACGCGGCGTCGATGTCTCTGATCGTCGATCGGACCTCCGAGGACGTCGATCGTTCCGGCCTGCAGTTTTTTTGCACCGGTTATAAGGCCCAACAGCGTCGACTTGCCGACGCCGTCAGGCCCGATGAATCCAACGAGCCGACCAGCAGGCAAGTCCAACGACAACGCGTCCAGCGCGGTGTGCTTGCGGTACCGGTGCGTGACATCGACGATGCGGATCGCAGACGCGGCGCCCCCAGCACTCATTCGAACAACTCGTCCGGAATCCGCCTCTGCAGCGCCTCCGGCCATGCGCTATCGGGGGCGAGCCGTATCACGGCGATGCCGCGAAGGCCGGTCTTCACATGTTCGATCCGGCCCGCGACCAGATCCTCCGGGATGCGGACGCGAACGCGGAACACCAGCTGCTCGCGTTCGCTCATTGTCTCGACTTGCTTCGGCGTGAACTGGGCCTCGGGTGAGACGAAACTGACGGCTGCAGGGATGGCGAAGTCCGGCAGGGCGTCGAGCACGATGCGCGCCTCGGCTCCAATGGGCAAGAGCCCGGCCTCGCGGGCCGGGAGGAACACCTCCATGTAGACATTTTGCAGGCTGAGGAGCGTCAGAACCGGCCCGCCTGCGCCGACGACTTCACCGGGCTCCGCCAGTCGATAGAGCACACGTCCCGGCATGGGCGCGACAAGGGTGCTATCGGCAATTTGCGCTTCGATCCGGCGAACCTCGGCCTCCGCAGCTGCGATCTGGCTATCAGTGGTTGCGACCCGGGCCCTGGCCGCACCCAGCACCGCTTCGGCGACCTCGTGGGCGGTTTCGCGTTTCTCGAAGACGCTCTCGGAAATATTCTCGCCGGCCAGCAACGTCCTGCCGCGGTCAAGCTCGCGCGCCGCCCGGCGCTGCTCGCTCTGACGCTGGACAACCATCGCCTCGGCTTCAGCCTTGGCCTGGCGGGCCAGCGCAACCTCGGCTTTGGCCCGATCAAGTGCGGCGGAGAGCTCGTCGGTGTCCATCTCGACCAGGACATCGCCCGGGGCAACCAGGCTGCCCTCGGCCGCCATGACCCGTGCGACGCGTCCGGCGATGGTCGGTGCGATCTCGACCTGCTCGGCCTCGATCCGCCCATTGCCCTGGACGAAGCCGGCCGGCAACCTCTCGCGGCTCTGGGAGATGAACACGTAAATGGCCGCCCCTGCGATCAGGAGCACCGTTGCGGCGAGAATTCCGCTTGTCGTTTTTCTCATGACCCGGCGTCCGGTGATTGACGACACGTTCGGAGTTTGCTCCAAACCGCCGACGGTATGCATTGCGTTGAATCAAGTTGGCGCTACCGATATGGAGAGGCCCGGCGGTATTCACCGCTCATGTCATTCCGGACGGCTCAAAACAACTGCGACCGCGGTTACAGAAGCCGACGAAGGACCAGACCGCATATCGTAACTATCGTGAACTCTCGATCGACTATTTCCGCTCAGGGTCGTCAGCCCACTTGCGACAGTTCGCATAGACTGGTCCGCTTGCCGGCTTACTGCGGAAGTCGGAGCGATGAGGGTCCGGCAGATCGCAAGATAACGCTCCGATTCAGCGAGTCGGGCAATGTGCGCGCGTCGAAGTTTACACCGAAGTTGCTCTCGCGAAGCAATGCGGCAAAGACCGGCCGGACGGACTGATCAAGGTGCCTGTCGGAAACCGGATATTTCGAGCTCTCGTTGAAGCGAAGATCGGGAAGGCGATGTTGCAGGAGGACCAGGTCAACAAGTACCCGGAGATAGCGCGCGAAAATGGAACACGCCCTCAGAACTTCTTGAGCAACTTAAAGACAGCCAATCGTCAACTTGTACGCGTTGGAGTGGATCGGTCGACTTCGGGACTAGTCTAAGCGAATGACCTTGATGCCCCAAGAAATGCCACTGCCGCCGCCGCCGCCGCGGTGGGCAATGTCAGCGATGTCGTCGCCGGACTTCTCGGCTTGTTGATCGACGCGATGACCTCGGCGGTGGATGCCGCGGGCTCGGTGTTCACCGGCGCTGCCGGCGGCAGCGCGCCGGTGCCGCTCGGCGACAACGAGATCGACCTCGGTCTCGCCCTCAAGGTGCACGCTTGGGAGACGCGGCGGGGCGACAACTGGGAACGGATCAGCGGCAGCTGGGCGGTCGCGACCGCGGATGCCGGGCGAGTCGACAGGCTCGAGGTCCGGTGGCGCGTGCATGTCTGGGGCTGGCGCCTCGAAAGCTGGAGCCTTTGCCGGCACGTTATCGAGCCGGCCGGGGCCGTCGTGGAGGACCGGCTGGTCATCGACAGCACCCGCGATAAGCGATTTCTCGCCGGCCTGGCCAACACGCAGCGCATCCGCATCGGGTTCGGCGAGGACGCCTGCCGTTACCGCAGGGGCGGCGCATTGGTTCGCGTGCGGCTGGAAGCGGAGGTCCGCGCCACGCGAGGCGGCGACAAGGCAACCGTCAAGAAATCCGCGGCGGTCTGCGCATACTCGGCCTGATGGGTCGGCGGGCTCGGCGGTGGCCCCCTATCCGGGCTGCCCGCCACAAGATTTGGTTGTTGGCCATTCGAGGGACAATCTTCAGTTACAGTCGGGCAGTTCCAGGGGCGGGCGAGACATTGGGGATCGGCCAATTCGCAGGCTGGATGAATCCGCGAGGAATCGCCTAAAAACCTCAATTTGTGCGGCTGAGATACGGACCGCAGCGACTCGGCCGGGTCGCCACCGTTGCCTGTCGATACAATTTCTGTTAATTTGTTGCGCAACGTTCGGCTCCCACCAAAGTATTAATCAAGGGCGTGCAGAACCAGCCGCGGAATGCGGCTGACAGGGAGATAGAACAGGCCCTCACCCATTCGGACCGGGCCTCTTTTGGCGGGTTGATTGCGGGTTGGTGAAACGAACCCCCGAATTAACCGATAATCGCCAAGAGGAGGCCTTTTAGATGAGACGATTGTTACTAATGGCGCCGCTGGCGCTGCTGTGGGTCATGACGACAGCGGTGCCCGATGTCGGCGCTTACCAGCAATGGTCGGACAATGGGGGCGCGGCTCCCACCGGCCGATGCGCCGGCTGCCACGGCGACTTCAACTCGGGCAACTACGTGTCCAACAAGGACGGGTCCGCGTGGACAACCAGCGCGGGGGCACCGACCACGCTGATGAACGGCCACATCGGCTTCATCGGCAGCGGCAGCTGCAACGTGTGCCACCAACCGCCGAGTGGAACCCCGCGCTTTCCGACCTATATCGGGTTGTCCGCGGCGTCCGGCGGCGTTGCGGGAACGCCCACGATCTCGTGCCTGGGCTGCCACGGCCGCCCAGTGGATGCCACCGGAAGCTGCGTGCTGGGCGACCCCACCACGGTCGATGTGGCGAGCTGCGGCAGCGGCGCCGGCCTGCGCCAGCACCACACGCTGGCCGGGGTCGGACCCAACCCGGCCGACGGCCTTCTGTGCGCCGACTGCCATGTCGACGCCACGCCGGGAGTCTTCGTGACGGCCGCCGAGAGCGCGATGCCGGCCTACTACAACAATGCCGCGCGTCCCAACATCCCGACGGATCCGTGCCTTGCCGATCCGGCCGGGCTGGACCCGGGCCGGGAGAACAAGTTCGGCCCGACGGGACTCGACAATGACGGCAACCTGCTCGAAGAGAGCGCCGACCCCGGCTGCGGCCCGCAGAACACACCGCCGGTGGCGGTCGACGACAGCTACACGACCGACGAGGACGTGATGCTGGTCGTCTCGGCGCCCGGCGTGCTGGTCAACGACAGCGATCCCGACGGCGGTCCGGGTTCGCTGACGGCGGTGCTGAACACGGGCCCGGCGAACGGGACGCTGACGCTAAACCCCGACGGCTCGTTCACCTACATGCCGAACCTGAACTTCAACGGCAGCGACAGCTTCACCTACGTCGCCAATGACGGGGCGGCGGACTCGAACGTTGCGACGGTGACGATAGCGGTGAACGCGGTGAACGACCCGCCGGTGGCCGATCCCAACGGCCCGTACAGCGGGACGACAGGAATTGCGGTGACGTTCGACGGTACGGGCTCGTCCGATGTCGACGGCACCATCGTCGCCTACGCCTGGGACTTCGGTGACGGCAATACCGGCACGGGGCCCACGCCGAGCCACACCTACGCAGCAGCGGGCACCTACACGGTGACGCTGACGGTGACGGACAACGGCACGCCGCCGTTGAGCGACACGGCCACCACGACGGCGACGATCGGCCCCGCCGCCAACACGCCGCCGGTGGCGGTCGACGACAGCTACACGACCGACGAGGACGTGATGCTGTCGGTGGCGGCGCCCGGCGTGCTGGCCAACGACACCGACGCGGAGAGCAATCCGCTGACCGCGGTGCTGAACACCGGCCCGGCCAGCGGGGCGCTCGCGCTGAACGCGGACGGCTCGTTTACCTACATGCCGAACGCGAACTTCAACGGCACCGACAACTTCACCTACTTCGCCACTGACGGCATCGTGAATTCGACCAGCCCGGCGACCGTGACCCTCACGGTGAACCCGGTGAACGACGCCCCGGTGGCGGATGCCAACGGCCCGTATACCGGGACGGTCGGCGTGCCGGTGACGTTCGACGGGTCCGGCTCCAGCGATGTCGACAATGACCCGCTGACCTATGCCTGGGACTTCGGGGACGGCGGCACCGGAACCGGGGTCAGCCCGAGCTACACCTACATGGCGGCCGGGACCTATACGGTCGCCCTGACGGTGAGCGACGGCGCGCTGAGCGATACGGCCACCGCGACGGCCACGATCGCAGCCGGTGTGGGCGATATCGACGTAAGCCCGCTGGCGCTTGATTTCGGTACCGTCAATATCGGAGACAGCGCCGACCGGACGATCACCGTGCGCAACGCCGGCACCGCTGTTCTCGACGTTACCGCGCTCAACCTGGTGGGCAGCCCCGCCTTCTCGATCACGTCGTCCGGCGGCTTTCCGGGGTCGATCGATCCGGGTGTCTCCGTCGACGTCGTGCTGAGCTATGCGCCTAGCGTGCCGGCGCCGCCGCCTGACGTGGGCGTGCTCGACATCCTCAGCGACGACCCCGACGAGGGGATTGTAACGGTGACGCTGACGGGTCAGGGCCGGGAGCCGGGTATGGTCGGCGAGCAGCTCTACGCCGACAACTGCAGCTTCTGCCACGGCGATCCCTTCGACGACGTTCCGGTCGGAATTCGGAAGGTGCCGGGGGCCAGGACCTGCTCCATCGACGCTGCCATCTACGGTAATCCGAAGGCGGATAGCGACGAAACTCCGTTCTCGAATGGGGTGCCCGATATGCAGTTCCTGCAAGGCATGCTGAGCGACGAGGAAATCATGCTCATTGCGGATTACCTCAACTCCCAGCCGGTATCGGGCATGAAGCGGTACATCACCGCCTGCGCCGGGTGCCACGGCATCGACGCCAAGGGTGGCTTCGTCGACGAGGACGTGCGCGGCGAAAAGAAAAAAGACATCGCCGAGGCGATCTGGGAGGAGGACGCGATGATGTTCCTTGACTGTCTGCCGCGGTCCGACGTCAAGCAAATCGGCAAATATGTCAAGAAGCTCGATGATGACGACGACGATGACGACGATGACGACGATGACGACGATGACGACGATGACGATGATCATGACGACAGCGGGCGTCACAGCTATCGGGACTGATCGCATCACCTGATCGCACGTGATCCTTCGGGGAAAAGGGGGCAACCCCTTTTCCCTCTTCTTTTGTGCAGTGGCTCCGTCGGTCCGGGGCGGCGGAGGATTCCCGCCGGCCATGTTGTCGCAGCACTGCCCGCGCCGCGATCTTCAGCCCTACCTTGCGGCTTGATTGGCCCTGTGATTTGGCCGATAGAAACCGTCGATCGTGTCGTTAGGATTTGCCGAACAGAAGGCCGCGCGGCGGCGACGGCGAGGGAGGGCGAAAGCAAGTGGCAGGAGCGCTAAAAGGCGGAGGTGCCGACCGGCAAATCGCGCGAGAACGCGAAAGCGTAGGCGGCGCGATAGACCGATACGGCCGCATAGCCGAAATCGATGTGGGCTAGTAATAGGCTCCCCGTGCGGGTAGCGCGCCTCCAGCACGTCGGCTCCGTTAAATTCCAGGACGATTGCACCCCCGTCATACATGTATCGGGTTAACGCGCCGCTGACCCCCGATTCGATGCGCCGGCCCTATTCTGACCGAGTACAACGTTCAGCTTTGGGTCAGGACCGGAAGTCAGAGCAGCCAGCAAGACTGGTCCGCTTGCCGGCTTACTGCGGAAGTCGGAGCGATGAGGGTCCGGCAGTTGTCATGCAGCGGACCATGTCCGGCTGACTGACGAACAGCCGGTTCTGGCCAACGCCTGTCATCCGGCGCGCTGTCGATCCGCCTCCGTCGACAGTCGGCCACGCAGTCGGATTTGCGTGGCAGTTGACCTGATCACCGTCGATCCCCGTGTCAGGATCCCGTATCGAGCCGTCTTTTCAAACGGCATCCCGCACAGCACCTCAAATGTCGTAGCGACCGCAGTCCGATTTCGTTTCACGTTCAGACTCGCGCCGGGTCTACCGCGATGCTAACGTGCTAACCAGCAGGGAAGGCTATCAGTGAAATTCAGATCTGAGATTTCATTTCTCACTCTCGTTGGGCGCATGGTCGCGACACGACGTGCCCGATCGGAGGGGTCGAAACACAAGAAATAACGAGAAACCCGTGCCGACAGGAGCACGGGAAATCAAGGCAGAGCAGAACTGTCGCTAGATCTGGACCCTAGAATCTTGGTGTCGGATAGCAGCCCTGCCGCGTTGCGGTGACGGGAGTTCGGCCGATTCAGGCGGAGTTTCCGGCCGACGGCAAACCCATTTGCGGGAATAAGGAGGACTGCGAAATGCGAAAAATGGCATTCACGGGTGTCGCAGCCATCATGCTGCTGGGAGGTTACGGCCTAGCCTTGTCGGCACCGCCGACACCTCAGGACCAGGAGCCGCACACCAAGAACACGCACGAAATGGGGCATGACCTGCAAGAAGGAACCTTTTCCGTCCCTGACGGACAGCGGGTGATCAGCAGCGACATCGCCTTCCAGGGACGCATCGCCTATCAGGGCAATTACAACGGCTTTCGGGTGATCGACATAAAATCTCCCGGCAACCCCAAACTTATCGCTCAGCCGGAATGCAACGGCGACCAGGGCGACATCGTGGTCTGGGAGCACATCCTGGTCCGTTCCTGGAACACGAAACGATCCGAAGATCGGATATGCGGCGATCAGATCGTACCGGCCGGCTTCGAGGGCGTGCACATCTGGGACATCAGCAATCCGGCCGACCCTCGACTGGTAGGGGCGCTCGAGCTGCCCTGCGGATCGCATACCGCCACCATGGCCGGCATCGACGAGGGCGACCTCATCATCTACAGCAACAACTCGAGCAGCGGCGGCTGCGGCTTCGGGTTGGATCGGGCCGGCCAGGATGCGCTGGGTGACTTCATGGACGTCATCGCGGTGCCGCTGGCCGACCCCGGCGCCGCCCAGCTCATCCATCGGGAGCCGCTGGCCGGTCCCGAGGACCCGCTGGTGCGCACCGGGTGCCACGATGCCGGCGTGATCCTCGGCAACGTCAACAAGGCCGTCTGCGCCAGCGCCGACACGATCAACGTGTGGGATATCTCCGATCCGAGGGACCCGGTGCCGCTCCTGCAGATCGTTCAGCCGGGGGTCGGCAGCTCCGACTCGAACGGGCGATGGCATTCCGCCGGCTTCTCCTGGGACGGCGAGATCATCGTCGCCGGCTGGGAACCCGGTGGCGGCGGCGCCGGAGAGTGCGAGATCACCGATCCGGACCTCGACAAGAGCCTGTTCTTCTATGACGCGAACAACGGCGCTCTGCTGGGCACGTGGGTGCTGGACAGGTCGCAAGGGGCCGACGAGAACTGCACGATCCACAACTACAACATGATCCCCTTGCGGAACGGCGACGACGTCGTGGTGATGGGCAATTACCAGGCGGGCGTGTGGGTGGTGGATTTCACCGATCCGGCGAACGCACGAACCATAGCCTGGGTCGACCCGGTATCCTTGGGGCCGGGACCGTTCTGCGGCGGCATCTGCCAGATCGGCGGATCCTGGTCGACCTACTGGTACAACAACTTCATTTTCGACAGCGACATCACGAGGGGCCTGCAGATATTCGGGCTGAGCGACCGGGCGCGCGCCGGTGCGATCAGGCTCGACGGCCTCAACCCGCAGACCCAGGAGTTTTCGATCGACCGGTAGCGTCGCCCTCGATCTCACTCGCTCTTGACGGGTGGCATTCGCCGACCTCTCCGGGGAATGCCACCCTCATTTTCTGAGGCTTCCGCTCCGGGTCATCAGCGGTAATCAGAGAGTCGCCCGCATTTGGTCTGCTCTGCGGTGCAGAGCGGGCACCGCTGCCATGAATGTCTGCTTAGCCACCAAGAGCAGCTGAGCTCGACTACGTGCCTGAAGCGCCGGTCTTGGCCAATAGCGGTCATTCAGCGGGCCAACTCAGCGTCGATCTTCTCCTGAGCTATGGCAGCGACGCCGTTATAGAGATCAAAGACGTCAACCGGTTCGCCCTGCTCAATCCGCTTCGAAATCATTGTGAGGGGAAACAGAAGCACGCTTGTATCTCGGAATTGTATGGCCGGGTCTCGGCCGTACTCATCTTGGACAATAATCCAGTGAAACCCCATGTCCTGAACAAATACGTCCCCAAGCACGACGCCCATGGACTGCAATTCGTAAGTCTGTTCAGGCGAAAAAACCTTTGCCCTCAACAAGGCCCTCAGCGCTCCAAGTTTACCCGCAGCGGTCTCGTACTTCTCAAGACTGTCCTCATTCAGGTGACGAGTCACAACTGCTCTTTGTTCCTCGAGGCGCTTCAGGTCGCTTTCATTGAGTGGCAATAAGGTCTGATCTGCCATTGCAGTTCCCCAGATTGCAATCAGCGCTGACGGTATGAGCAGTCTGATCATGGCGTCTAAGATTCTCTGCGCGAAAGACCCCAATCTATCAGAGTCTAGGTGACCGCAATGGGTCATCAGCGCACCGACGCGACATGCGGTCTGCGATTCAGCCATCGAGCATAGTGCCGACGCGACGGCTGAAAGGCGGATCCATTGACCATATCTGTCTGGTATATCCGCTTGCTGCGGCCGGGCGACGGGCCGCGCATGACCGCCGACCGCGCTGCTCTCACCGCCTCCCGAACAGCTTCTCGATGTCGGCGAGCTTGAGCTCGACATAGGTCGGCCGGCCGTGGTTGCACTGGCCGGAATGCGGTGTCGCCTCCATCTGGCGCAGCAGCGCGTTCATCTCGTCGAGGGTCAGCCGGCGGCCGGCCCGAACCGAGCCGTGGCAGGCCATCGTCGAGCACACCGCCTCGAGCCGTTCCTTGAGCGCCAGCGCCTCGCCGAGCTCGGCGATCTCGTCGGCGAGGTCGCGCACCAGCGCCGCGACGTCGACGTCGCCAAGCATGGCCGGGACTTCGCGGACGACCACCGCGCCCTCGCCGAACGGCTCGACCGCGAGGCCGAGCTCGGCGAGCTCTTCCGCCCGATCCGCGATGCGCCGGGCCGCCGCGTCGTCGAGCTCCACCACCTCGGGCAGCAACAGCCCCTGGCGCGGCACGCCGCGCGCCGCCAGCGCCGCCTTCATGCGCTCGTACACCAGCCGCTCGTGCGCCGCGTGCTGGTCGACGACGACGAGCCCGTCCTCGGTCTGCGCCACGACGTAGGTGCCGTGCAGCTGCGCCCGCGCCGCCCCGAGCGGCCAGGACTTCCCTTCCGGCCCTTGCTCCGCCGCATCGTCCGCCGCGCCCGGCCGGGCCGACGGCGGCAGCTCGGCGAGCGGCGCCTGGAACCCGGCGGCGGCCTCGGCGAGCCCCGCGGACGGTGCGCCAGGGCCGTGGCGCAAGGCGTGGGACGACCCGGCGATGCCCGCCGGCGCCCCGGTGCCGCTGCGGAAGGCGCCGAGCGCCGCGCCGGCGACGCTGGTCGACGCGCGGTGGCCGGCCGCCGCCAGGGCATGGCGCAGCGTGCCGACGATGAGCCCGCGGATGAGCCCCGGTTCGCGGAACCGCACCTCGGCCTTGGCCGGGTGCACGTTGACGTCGACCTCGCGTGGATCGAGCTCGAGGAACAGGGCGACCATCGGATGGCGGTCGCGCGCGAGGAAATCGGCGTAGGCGCCGCGCACCGCCCCGACCAGGAGCCGGTCGCGGACGGGCCGGCCGTTGACGAACAGGTACTGGTGCTGCGCGGTACCGCGGTTGAGCGTCGGCAGACCGGCATAGCCGGTGAGCCGCGCACCCTCGCGCCCGGCATCGAGCCTGAGCGCGTTCTCGGCGAACTCGCGCCCCATGATGCGCCCGAGGCGCGCCAGGCGCGCATCGAACAGGTCGCCGGCCTCGGCCGGGTGGCCGAACCGCTCGCGCGTACCGTCCGACAGCGACAGCGCGATGTCGGGCCGCGCCATGGCGAGCCGCTGCAGCACGTCCTGGATCGCCGAGGCCTCGGCGCGTTCGCTGCGCAGGAACTTGAGGCGCGCCGGCGTGGCGTAGAACAGGTCGCGCACCTCGACGCGGGTGCCGGGCGGATGCGCCGCCGGCTCCGGCGTCCCGGCCTTGCCGCCGTCGACGCGGATGCGCCACGCCGACTCGGCGGCCGCCGGCCGGCTGGTGATGGTCATGCGGCTGACGGCGCCGATCGAGGGCAGCGCCTCGCCGCGGAAGCCCATGCTGCGGATCACCGTCAGATCGTCGTCGGGCAGCTTCGAGGTGGCGTGGCGCTCCACCGCCAGCGCGAGTTCGGCTCGCGCCATGCCGGCGCCGTCGTCGCTGACGACGATGAGCGTCCGGCCGCCGTCGCGGGCGGTGACCTCGATGCGGGCGGCGCCGGCGTCGATGGCGTTCTCGACCAGCTCCTTGACGGCGCTCGCCGGGCGCTCGACGACCTCGCCGGCGGCGATGCGGTTGACCAGCGTGTCGGGCAGGCGGCGGATCGCGGTCACGGGCCGCCCCCGCCCGCGCGCGGGTCGTCGGCGTTTGCGATGCTGGGGCTGTCTTCAGGCATGTCCGGCCACGGCCGATTGTGGCCGAGCCGCGGTGGCGGCGCAAGAGTGCGGGCGCGGGGCGCGCGCGACTGGCCGCTCCGGCTCATCGCGGCGACTTGGGCGCGGCTTGCTACGGCCAGGCGATGCGCCTGCGCGCCTCGTCGCGGGCGAGCTCGAGGCTCGCGCACCGGCGTTCCGAAAACGGCGCCGCCGGGAACCAGGCGCGTTCCGCCTCGCCCCATTTCGGCTGCCTGAAGCCGAAGCTCCCGTCGGCGCCGCCGAACAGCTCGACCTTCCGCGTGCCGTCGGGAGGCAGGATTCCTCAACCGCCCCGAGCACGCTTCCCTCCCCCCCTGTCGCGCGCGAGCGGTGTGTCCGGCGGCCAGCGAGGCCCCGTCATCGTGCGTTGTCCCCCATCGTGCGCAAGGTTCTTTCGTAACCAAACAGACGGCGTGACCCGACGGTCGAGACGGGCCCGGGTCGCGCCAGCCAGTTCCCTCATTCGGGACCTTGGTCGCAAGGCGTAATCCGACCCTGCCGCCGGCAGTCGCGGTTGACGGGGCGGCCATAGGGCCCGCGGCTCTGCGTTGCGCGCGACAAACTTCCTGCTGACGGGATATCGGTCAATCGCAGAATTTGCGAAATTTTCATCCCGCGTGATCGGCCGCACCACGGGGTTGGAGCGCGCCGGCGCTCGATCATGCGGTTTGCCCGTGCTGAGCGGTCGCGATTAAGGCTGGCCGGAGCCGACGTTCTCGGTCTATCGTCAACATCTCGGGTTGTCTGGGGGCAGTTCTCGGGGGGTCGCACCCAGAAAAGAACAACAAACGCGGTCCTGGCTTCCGTTTACGATTTCGCTCGGCCATCGGGACAAATCACGCGCCAGAGAAATCCGGGAAATTGTTGGCGACGACTTGATCGGCCAGCTTCTGCAAGCTCGGCGATGAGGTTTCGTCGATTTCGAACGCGACAAATCGGCATGAGACCAAGGAGGCACATTTTAATGTTTGGCAAATCAAGCTCTAGCGGCGAGTCACGCTCCGCGCTGGTTGGCCTGCGAATGGGGCTATCGGCTGCAATCGTGGCGACGTTCGCCGGCTCGGCGGCGGCGCAGTCCTTCCCGCCGTTCCCGGAACCCGCCGTCGGACCGTTCCCCGACACGCAGAACATGGAGTTGCTTGCACAGCTGATTCCGGAGCAAATCGGCGCCGTGACCCCGCGCTCGGGCGTGCTGCTCAACGACATTTGGGGCTGGACGTCGCCGAACGGCGAGGAGTACGCGCTGGTCGGCACCGGTGACGGCATGGCCATCGTACGGGTCACGGACCCCGAGAATCCCGTGTTCGTCGGCATCATGCCGACGTCCGAGCCGGACGATTTCGCGAATCTGTGGGGCGATGTCGGCGTGTTCAACTTCACGGTCAGACGACACGACGATGACGACGAGGACGACGATGTTGACGAGGACCACGACGAGGACGACGACCGTTCGTATACCGGCTACGCCTACTACACGACCGAGGCCAGCGGCGTCGGCATCAATATCCTGGAACTCAACCAGCTGGATTTCATGGGGCCGGCGCCGGATTCCGGCTTCCTGATCCCGCCGACGGCCGTGTTCGAGAAGGGCGGCTACGAGAGCGCGCACAACATCTATGTGCACCAGCGCACGGGCTACGCCTATGTCGTCGGCGTCGAGCTCTCGGGTGGGGTAACCGCCTGCGACGGCGAGCCGTTCCACCCGTCGCGCTTCAACACCCTGATCCTCGACCTGAAGCCCGATCCGCTCAATCCGAAAATCGTTGCCTGCCTCGCGGATTTCGGCGAGCACGATATCTACGTCGTCCGGTACAACGGGCCCGACAGGGACTACCGGGGCCGCGAGATCGCCTTCGTATTCGACGGCCGCGACAAGGATACGGCGAGCCGGCGAGGCCAGCGCCAGGATGATACGCCCGGCCGGACCGTCGGCGGCACTACCGAGATCTGGGACGTGACCGACAAGAACGACATCCGGGTGATCGCGTCCTTCACGGTCCCGGGCATCTGCTTCTCGCACCAGGGCTGGACATCCTCCAACCGGCACGAGTTCCTGCTGATCAACGACGAGATCGACGAATTGCGGGATGCCGAGGATGTCGACGGGTTCTTCCGCACGAATTTCTGCAGCACGGATGCTCCTCCGGGGACGATATCCAACCCCGGCATCTACGTCGTCAATATCCGCGACCTGGACAATCCGTTCCTGCAGGAACGCTTCGAGGTCGAGTCGCCCGGCGACAACGACCACAACTTCATCCGCAAGGGCAACAAGCTCTACTGGGCGGTCTACAACGCCGGCACGCGGGTGCTGAAAATGAAAAAGAAGAAGGGGCGACTGGAACTGACGGAGATCGCGCGGCTCGACAGCGAGCCCCGGACGCCGCCGCCGTTCAACGGCCAATGGGGGATCTTCCCCTTCAAATCGAGCGACACCATCGTCGCGAGCGACATCGTCAACGGCCTCATGGTCATGCGATTGGATCTGCCCGACGACGAGGACGAAGCCGAGCGGATGATCGCGGCGACCCGCGGCGCCGCGCCGGCGACGGCAACGGCCCGGGCCACGGCTGCGCCCGCCCGGACCGCAGCGAGTGCCCGGACCCCGACCAAGATCGAGCTGCTTGACCGGCTGCGTTGACCGGGACGGACGCGAACCGGCCGGTGCCCTGAAGGCGTAACCCTATCGACGCCGCGAACAGGGCATCGGCCGGTCTTCTTCCGGTGTCGCTCCGCCACCGCGAGCGAAGTGCGACAACGCACCTCCCGCGATCCGGGCACTCAACGGTTTCGGGCGAGGTCCCCCCCGGTCGAGCGCGAGCAGCGTCGCGAACGGCCCGGCGATCTCGAAGGCGATCGTCGTCGCGATGGTGACGCCGAGGATCGCCTCGCGCAGCTCGGGGAAGCGGTCGCCGGCGACGAGCGCCATGCCACCGCGACGCCGGCCTACGGCTTGCCTCGCGCCCCCGAATCGGTGGGATTCGACGCCCGGTCGACCACGGCACGCGGTTGACGCCTGAGTCGCGACGCATGAGGGCAATCCGCCGCTCCGCGTTAGTACTGCGGAGCAACCGACTTTCGTGATTCATTGAGGCGCGATCGAATTGCCGGCTCGCGAGCGCAATAAATTCGCGCCCTCGCCGAACCTTGCCGGGACGGGCGCTGCAATCAAGCCGAACCGGCGATTTCGTCCGCCCAAACCCGAAAGCCCTGAAGCGTGTTGGGGCCGAATGTCGTCGTTATGGCGACATCTGCCGCGTCACGTCCGCGCGCCATCAGGATCCTGCCAACACGGGGAACATTGTTCCGCGGGTCGAAGACATGCCAGTGGCCGCCGAGATATGCCTCGAACCACGCCGCAAAATCGCCGGGGGGATGGGGTGGTGGCGTACCGACGTCGCTGAGATAGCCGGTGCAGTAGCGCGCGGGGATGTTCAGTGCCCGGCAGAACGCCACCGCGAGATGGGCGAAGTCGCGACACACCCCGCGACCCTCCTCATACGCTTCGGAGGCCGTCCTCGTCACCCGCGCATGCTTATAGCCGAAAGTGATGTGCTGATGCACGAAACTGCATATCGCCTGGACGCGGGTCCATCCGGGCGTGGTCGCTCCGAACAGGGTCCACGCCAGATCCAGTAACCGGTCGCTGTCGCAGAAACGACTCGCGAGCAGGAAGACGAGAGCCTCTTCCGGAAGCTCCTCGACTCGAACCTGCTGAGCATCCGGCACCACCGGATCAGGTTGACCGGCATCTCGTACAACGAAATCGGCGGTGATGAGCATGCGACCTGCCGGTGCGAGTATCCTGCTGCACCAGTTTCCAAAGCCGTCGCGGTAGCCGGAGATCGGAACGGCCGGATCCACCACCATGTTGTCCGGCATCGCCAGGTCGGAAACGCGCGTGAAATGGACGTTCAGCATCAGGATGGCCGGAGTCGGTTGCGGAAACTCGTACTGCAATTCGTAACCAACCCGAAGTTTCATCGCGTTCTCCGCTGCCAGGGGACCATGCTTGGCGTCGCCTCGACGAGGCTAGTGCGGCACACCGCTTGGGCGCTGGGCGGCAGCCAACGTCGCGACGATCCTAGCATCGTTCTGCAACGGATTGTGGGAAACCCCCAGTGAATTTGCCCGTACCGGCTCGTCGGGTCCGTCAGGGCCCTGGCCGTTGCTCCTCCGTGTTACGGCCCATCGAGGTTCGCGACAGCCGTGCTGTCCAACGGATTCGGCGGCGAGCCGGATCTTCGACAGGGATGTCTTGCCGCGAGCGACACTTTGGAAGTGACGCCTGTGGCGGGGTCAGATCTGTTCAGGGGCGGCGATCGGGTCGCCGCGTCGGAACCGCTCGAGCTTTCGCGTGCGATGCCGGTGCATTTGTTCCTCACCGATTTCGAGCTTGGCTTCTCCCCGCCCTGTGGAGCGCGAGCAGCGTCGCGAACGGCCCGGCGATCTCGAAGGCGACCGTCGTCGCGATGGTGACGCCGAGGATCGCCTCGCGCAGCTCGGGGAAGCGGTCGCCGGCGACCAGCGCCATGCCGACCGCGACGCCGGCCTGCGGCAGCAGCGCTACGCCGACCCAGCGGCGCCAGGCCGCCGGCGCGGCGCACAACGTGGCGCCGATCCAGCCGCCGGCGAGCCGGGAGACCGTGCGCAGCACGAAGTAGCCGACGGCGACGGCGCCGAATTCGCGCCAGTGACCGAGCTGCAGCGAGGCGCCGGCGAGGAAAAAGAACAGGATCATGAACGGCCACTCGATGTGCTCGATCTCGTGGAACGCCCGCGTATGGTGGCTGGCGAAGTTGACGACGACGGCGCCGGCGACGACGCCGGCGATGAGGAACGAGACGTCGAGCCACACCGAGACCCCGGCCAGCAGGAAGACGATTGCGAGCGCCTCGGCCTGCAGCGGCTCGCCGCGACGCAGGCGCCCGGTCAGATAAGCCGCCGGGATTCCGATCGCCGCGCCGACCGCGACGGCGCCGGCGAATTCGCGCGCACCTTCGTAGAGCACCGCGAGCACGCCGTTGCCGGCCAGCGCGTTGACGGCGATCAGCATCAGCGAGAAGGCGATCAGCCCCCAGGCGTCGTCGATGGCGACGATGCCCTTCAGGGTCTCGACGAACCGCCCCCTGACGCCGGCTTGGTGGATGACGTCGAGCGTCGCCGCCGGCGCCGTGGCGGTGGCGATCCCCGCCAGCAGCAGCGCCAGCGCGAGCGGGACGCCGAGCGCGACGAGGCCGACGCCGACGACGACCAGGCTCGCGACGACGACGGCAAGCGAGATCGTCAGGATCTCCCGGCCGTGCCGCCGCAGCTGGTCGCGGGACAGCGCGCCGCCGAGCAGGAAGGCGACCATGGTGAGCGCCGCCGCCGCAAGGAATTCGTACCAGCCGACGATCTCCGGCGGCACGAGATCGAAGCCGACGGGCCCGGCGAGGACGCCGAACAGGATCAGCAGGGTGACCCGCGGCAGCCGAGTCCGCCGGCCGATCTCGTCGGTCGCGAGGCCGATGGCGAACAGCCCGCCGAGCGTGATCAGCGCGAGGTGGATATCCATGTCGGCACGGTCCCTCCGTCGGCCCGCCGCGGGGCCGGCGCCGGCTCGACTATACACGCCGCGAGACCCGTGCGGGAGCCACGCTGCGGCCTTTCGCCGCCGGTTCGAGCCCGTTCAATTCTCGGTCGGCGGCGCGGGGCAGCGGCCGGTGAGCGCCTCGACGGGCCGTCGTGGAATCGTTCCCAAGACACGGCCTCGATGTCAGGCAGATCGACGAACACTTGGCGGCCGGGCTGTCGCAGCTGGACCACGGGCGATGTCGCCGCAGACCCCGTCACCCGCCGACTCGGCGTTCACCCCGTTCCAGGCGCCGGTTCGGAGCGCGTCGCCCTTGCTATGTCGGCTGCCGCCGAGAAGTCATGCGAGGGCACGATCACGAGGCCCGGCAGACGGTCCTTCAAATTCCTCACCTTCGCGAAGGACGCGCGAAGGACGGCAGGGTCTCCCGTGCCTGAGGTGCGATCTTCATCCAGAAGCCGCGCTTCGTACGTCAGATCGCCCACCAGAAGGATCGGCGCCCAGGCTTCGCGCCGGATGAGCATGGACAGTGACCCCGGCGTGTGTCCCGGCGTCGGCAGAAGGATCATCGAGCCGTCGCCCGCGACATCGTAAATACCTTCGAAGCCTTCAAAGAGCGGATCGTCGGTGGGATGAAACGCAAAAGGCTGCCATTGCGCGCCGGGGATCTCGATGTGTTCTCTCGGGATCCACTCCCTTTCCGGATGCGGCTCCGCGAGTTGCGCCCACTCCCGCTCGCTGACAAGCAGTTTGGCCTGCGGGATATGCGCGATACCGCCCACATGGTCGAAGTGAAGATGTGAAATGATGGCAAGATCGATATCGGACGCCACAAAACCGTCATTTGCCAACACCCTGTCGAGTCGATCTTCCTCCGAGATATGCATTCGGAAAATCCGCCGAAACAGGAACCGGCCGATCGCTTGCGAGATATAGTTCGGGTCGGAAACGATGGCCGGGTCCATCCCGGCATCGAAAAGGATGGGTCCATCCTTATGCTCGATCAGGAAGTAGCTGAGCGGGAGCTTGACCCAACTCCGCGATGTCAGCACCCACCAGAGCTGTGGCTTCGAGCTTCCGTAGCGGTGCTCTGCGTGCTGCTCGGCCGATCCCGAACTGAACACCCGCAATGACCTGATCGCCGGGGTTGCGTCGACTGCGGTCTCTGTCATTGCTTCGCCGGTCATGCAGCTAGCTCCGGCACCGGTGCCGCCCGCACCAGGGACAGCATGGTCGAGGACCGGTTAGCGGGCAATGACCTGAATCAACGACTGCCCTCGGCCCGGCGGTAGACGTCTTCCCGATCCCAGGATTTCCCGGGTGAAATGGGGATTCCACGAACGGAAAGATTTCCTGCGCGAGCAAGTGCGGAAGCACCGCCGAACACGCGGCGTGGATCGCCGACACGACCGGGCTTCCCACTTGTGACATCGATGCAGGCGACGCTGCCCTCGGGGATTTCGACGTCCTCGTTCCGGGCCGTCCCGTCATCTACCGCAAATTGATTTTCTCGAAATTGGTACGGCGCAATTTGTCCGCCATATCGGAGAAACCGATCATCCTGTTCACAGTTTCGAGCGGCCGGCAGGCGAGCGTGCTTCTCGCGTGCTGCCTGGTGCCTGCCACGGGAGCGATGCAGCCATCGGAGACCCCTCGTTGCGGTGCCGATGCCCCTCAGTTGTCCGGCGGCGCCGCTTCCGGCACGACGATCCGGTACGACTTGACGGCCAGCTTGCCGTCGACGATCGCGAGCCGGAAGTCGATGCGCCCGGACGGGCAGCAATTGGCGTCATCGCGGTGCGCGAGGTGCTGCTCCCAGGTGAGCTCGCCGAGGTCGATCTCGGGGCTCTTGTGCGGGCGGTAGCCGGCGGGCAGGTCGCGGTAGACGGGCGCCCAGCTGTCGTCGCGCTCGAGCTGTTGCCAGGCCTCGCCGGCCCAGATCAGCATGCCCTGCGCGCAGCCGCCGGTGCCGTTGACGCAGTAGAGGACCGCGAGGATCCTCTCGCCGCCCGGCGTGGTCACGAGGCTTGCCGACGAAATGAACCAGAAGCTGCGCTCGGTCGCATCGCGCCAGACGACGCGCGCCCGGCCGTCGCCGGACAGCGCCGCCAGCACGATCTCGTCGGCGCCGCAGGCGAAGGGCTCGCCCCCCGCGCCCCCGTCGAAGACCGTCGTGCGCAGATAGCGGGCGACGATGTAGCGATCCTCGCCGAAGCGGCCGAGCTTGGCCGTGTCGCGGACCTCGCAGGTCTCCCGCAGCCGCGGATAGTTGTAGGTGCAGGCGCCGTCGGGCGGCGGCACGGGGCAGCGCCCGGTGAGCGCGTCGGCAGGTTGCGACGCGGCGTCATCCACGAAGGCGCCGACGCGGTCCCACGGCGCCTCGTGCTCGGCGGCGAGACCCGCCCGCAGCGTGAGCAGCGACAGCAGGAGGGGGATCAATAGCAGCCGGTCCAGAACCATGGCTTCCTCGAGCCGCCGGAGGGAGTGTCGCGGGATGGTGATGCGATGGCACCGCATCGCCTCGACGACGGTACGACGGCGCCGACCACCCCCTCCCGGGCCCGCCGCCGCCGCGGGCGGGAGAGCGGGAGCACGGTCCGACCGGCAACGGCGAGGAAGCCCCGCTCCGGGGTGCGGGGGTCGAAGGGCAGGAGCGACACCGCCACCGCCCTCACCCCTGCTCCAGCGCCGCGCGCCGGCGGGCGAGGCTCGCCTCCGGCCAGTGCTCGTTGCGGTCGTAGTATTCCGGCACGGCCGGCGTGCCGTAGGGCAGCACGACCCAGGGCTGCTTCGAGGCGGTGAAGATGTGGATGTCGGGCGGCAGGCGGTCGGGCTCGTCGAGCGTGCCGACGCGCACGAAGGCGATCGCCTCGCCGGCGCCGGCATAGTGGCTCCACAGCGCGATCCGGCATTGCGGGCAACGCGCGATGCGCTGGCCGCGGCCGCTGTTCGAGGGCGTGTCGACGATCTCGGGCGCGCCCCGCAGCAGGACGACGCGGTCGGTCTCGATCATGGCGTTGAGCGCGAACGAGGCGCCGGTCTCGCGCTGGCACCAGCGGCAGTGGCAGCAATGGACGAACAGCGGCCGGCTCGCCATGCGGTAGCGCACGGTGCCGCAGGTGCAGCCGCCCTCGAGCGAAAACGGGTCTTCTCCGGTCATCGGCCAGACTCCCTCGGCGGCGCCGCCACCTGGCGACAGCCCTCAGCGGATGCCGGCGACCACCTGCAGCGCGCGGACATAGACGATGATATCCGCGATCTCGTCGTCCGACAGCCCGTCGATCGGCGGCATGTGGCCGAACGCCCAGTGATGCGCCTCGACGCCCTCGCGGACGGCGCGGCGGAAGGCGGCGTCGTCGTGGTGGCCCGGCTCGTAGATCTCGTGCACCAGCGGCGGGCCGTTGGCGCTGCCGGCGGCGCGCTGGCCGTGGCAGCCGCCGCAGCGCATGGCGAAAAGGGCGGCGCCGCGGTTCGGCCCCGACTCCAGCATCGATTCGGCCGGCGGCGGCGTCGCGACCAGGCTGCGGAAGTTCTCGATCGAGGTGCGGTGCGCATCGTATTCCGGCCGCCCGGTGGCGATCTCGCTCGCATAGGCGGCGGCGAAGGCGGCGGCCGTCCGGCCCGCCGCCGCGGCGTCGCCGGTCCGCTCGGCGATGTCGAACTCGAGCGTCAGCGCCAGCAGGTGGTTCGGCGCGAAGCCCTTGAGGATGCGGACCTGTTCGCGCACGCCGTCGATGTCGCCGGCGACCGCGTGGATGAGCCCGAGGTGGTAGTGCGCGTCGGCGTCGAGCTGGCCGACCTGCTCGTACGCCTGCAGCGCCATCGGCGCGAACTGCAACGCCTCCTCCATGTTGCCCTGCGACTCCGCCATCATGACGCGATTGAACAGGCGGTCGGCGGCCTCGCGCGGCGGCATGCTGGCGATATCGGGCATGGTGCCCGGCGCCGGGGCGGCGGGGCGCGACGCCGACTGCGGCGGCGCGCCGAAACGGTCAGCGCCGAAATACAGGGCGGCGCCAAGCGTCGCCGCGAACACCGCTGCGACGATCGCCGCGAACAGTACGATCGTCGCGACGTTCGAGCGGCCGCCGGCGGCCGTGCCCTCGAGGGCGGCGCCGCATTTGTGGCAGAAATTCGCATCCGCCCGCGCCGGCGTGCCACAGGACGGGCAGGCCGCAACGCGCGGCTTGCGTCCGCCCGCTTCCGGCGGCTGCTTGCGCGGGCGGGTCGTGTCGGCGGATTTGCGTTTGCTGCGTGACAATCTGCACCTGTCGAGAGCGCGGGACGGCGGCGTGATCCGCCCGCCGGGCGGTCCGGCAAGCGAGCCGGCCCCATTCCTAGCGACTGCGCCGCAGGCTGTCGAGGGCCAAGCGCGCGGTGCGGCAGCGGGCCGCGCCCGGGGCCGAGGCGGCAGCGATTTTCCGGTTGGCAAGGCGCGCGCGAGCGACGATTCTCGACCTGCAGGCGCCGGCCCGGCCGGCGCGCCGACGACGGGGTGAGCCGGCATGGCCGAGTCGCGCACACGGAAGGCGATCGAGCTGCTCTATACCGGGCGCAGCCGCAACGCCATGTTCTTCCGCTATTGGCTGATCGGCTTCGATCTGTGCACGATCGCCTTCTTCATCGCCACGGCACCGCTGCCACCGACGCCGGCGATCCTCGCCGCCGATATCGTGCTCGGCTCGATCATCCTCGCCGACTTCCTCGCCCGCCTGTGGATCGCGCCCTCGAAGACGCGCATGTTGCGGCAGATCTACACGATCGCCGACATCGTCGTGATCCTCTCGCTGCTGCTGGCGCCGTTCGTCACCCAGAACCTCGTCTTCCTGCGCGTGCTGCGAGCGCTGCGGCTGCTGCATTCGTACCACGTGCTGCGCGACCTGCGGCGCGAGGCGCCGTTCTTCCGGCGCAACGAGGACGTGATCGTCAGCGCCGTCAATCTCGGCGTTTTCATCTTCCTCGTGACCGCGCTGGTCTTCGTCCTGCAGTTTCGCGACAACCCGGACATCGAGAGCTACGTCGACGCGCTGTATTTCACGGTGGCGACGCTGACCACGACCGGTTTCGGCGACATCATCCTGACCGGCACCTCGGGCCGCCTGCTCGCCGTCTTCATCATGGTCGTCGGGGTCGCCTTGTTCCTGCGGCTGGCGCAGACGATCTTCCGGCCGCAGAAGATCAGCTACAGCTGCCCTGATTGCGGCCTCGGCCGGCACGAGCCCGACGCGATCCACTGCAAGCATTGCGGCCACATGCTCAAGATCGAGAGCGAGGGCGAGAGCTGATCTCGCGCGGCCTTGCCGCCCTAACCGCCGATCTCTGGCGCTTCCGCCGTGGCTTCCACGTTCTCGGGCGCGCCGACGACGACGACGGTCAGCTTTTCCGGCGCCAGCAGCGCGCGCGCGACGCGGTTCACGTCGTCGACGGTCACCGCCTCGATCAGGGCGTTGCGCCGGTCGAGATGGTCGATGCCGAGATTGTTGTACTGCATGCCGACCAGGATGCGCGCGATCGCGTCGCTGCTGGTGAAGCGCAGCGCGAACGAACCCGTGAGGTAGGTCTTGGCGTCGCGCAGCTCGCCCTCGGTAACGCCCTCGTCGCGCATCCGCGTCCACTCGGCGCGGATCACCGCCAGCGACTCGGCGACGCGGGCGTTGGCGGTCGACACGCCGCCGCCGTAGACGGCGCCCGCCGCCAGCGGGCTCAGATAGCTGTAGACGGAATAGGCGAGGCCGCGCTTCTCCCGCACCTCGTCGTAGAGGCGCGACGAGAAGCCGCCGCCGCCGAGCACGTAGTTCATCACGTAGGCGGCGTACCAGTCCGGATCCTCGCGCTTGATGCCGCCGTGGCCGAAGCTGACCACGCTCTGCGGCACGTCGCGCCGCACCACGTAGGTCTCGCCGCCGGCGGACGGCACGGCGTCGGGCAGATCGGCCGGCCTGCCTTTGGCCGGCAGCGCACCGAACGCGCGGTCGAGCAGTGGACCAAGCTCGGCCGGGGCGATATCGCCGACGACGCCGACGATGAGCTGATCGCGCGCGAAGCGCTCGGCGACGAGGCCGCGCATGTCCTGGATCTTGATGGCGGCAACGCTCTGCGCCGTGCCGTCGCTGGGCCGGCCGTATGGATGCTCCGGAAACATCGCCTTCCACCAGATCTCGCCGGCGATCGCGTCGGGGTCGGTCGAGCGGCGCGACAGCGAGACGAGGATCTGCTGGCGGATGCGTTCGACCGCGTCGGCATCGAAGCGCGGTTCGGTCAGCGCCAAGCGCAGCATGTCGACGGCGACGTCGCGGTTGTCGTTCAGCGTCTTGAGGCTGCCCCGTATCGTGTCCATGCCGGCCTCGAACCCGAGGCGGATCGACAGATCGTCGAGCCGCTGCTGGAAGGCCTGGCTGTCCATGTCGCCGGCGCCTTCGTCGAGCAGGCTCGCGGTCATGCCGGCGAGCCCGGCGAGACCCTGCGGATCGAGCGCGGCGCCGCCGCGGAACGAGAACTCGATCGCGACGAGCGGCACCGATTGGTCGCGCACCAGCCACGCCTCGATGCCGCCGTCGCTGACCACGCGCTCGACCTGCACGGCCTGCGCCCGCAGCGGGGCCGCGAACGTGACGGCGGCGCCCAGCGCCAGCGCCAGCAAGATCCGGTGGGCGCTCATTTGCCGTCTCCGGCGCCGGCGGCGGGCAGCAGCCGCGCCGTCACCACGCCGGGATTGCCGAGCACGGCGCGCGCGGCGGCGTTGACGTCGTCGACCGTGACGGCGGCGATACGCTCCGGCCAGGATTCGATGTCCTCGACGCCGAGCCCGATGACGAGCCGGCTGCCGAGGATCTGCGCCGGCGCCCGCAGGGAGTCGCGCACATAGACCGCCTCCGCCTGCATGCGACGCTTGGCGCGGGCGACCTCGTCCTCGGTGACGCCATGTTCCAGCAATGCCGCGATCTCGGCCTCGGTTGCCTTTTCGATGGCCGCCAGGTCGCCGCCGGGGCGCGGCGAGCCGTAGAATCCGAACTCGGTCGGTCCCCGCTCGGCCGGGCTGTACCAGGCGCCGGCGCCGGCAGCGATGCCCTGCTCGACCACGAGGCCGCGATACATCCGGCTCGTCGTGCCGCCGCCGACGATCTCGGCGAGCACCTCGAGCGCGTGGACCTGCCCGGTGTTCCCGTAGACGTAGCTCGGCGCGGGAAAGCGACGTGACCAGCTCGGCTGGCGCACCTGTTCGTCGCGCAGGGTGACATCGCGCGCCGCGCTCGCCGGCGGCTCCGACCAGGCGATGCGCTCGGGCAGCGGGCGCGCCGGGATGCGCCCGTAATATTTCTCGGCAAGCGGCCGGACCTGCGCCATCTCGACGTCGCCGACGACGACGAGGATCGCATTGTTCGGCGCGTACCAGGCCCGATAGAAGGCGGCGAGATCGTCGCGCGTGATCAAGCGGATCTCGTGCTCCCAGCCGATCACCGGGTTGCGGTAAGGGTGGTTGAGGTAGGTCACCGCGCTGGTCTGCTCGCTAAGCCGGCCGCTCGGGTCGTTCTCGATCCGCGAGCGGCGTTCCTCGAGCACGACCTGACGCTCGGTCTCGATGTCGTCCTCGGACAGCACGAGGTTGATCATGCGGTCCGACTCGAGCTCCATCATGAGCTCCAGCCGGTCGGCGGCGACCGACTGGAAATAGCCGGTGAAGTCCTGGCTGGTGAAGGCGTTCTCGCGCCCGCCGTTGCGCGCGACGATCTGCGAGAACTCGCCGTCCGGATGGTCCTTCGTCCCCTTGAACATCAGATGCTCGAGCAGGTGCGCGACGCCGGTCCGCCCCGGCGGCTCGTCCATCGCGCCGACGCGGTACCAGACCATGTGCGTGACGACCGGTGCGCGGTGGTTGCTGACGACCACGACCTGCATGCCGTTCGCCAGGGTGAAGTGCTCCGGATCGAAGACGGCGGCGCCGGCGGGCGCCGACAGCGGCAGTGCCAGCGCCGTCGACAGGATCAGTGCGGCGACGGCGCGGCGCAGGGGAAGCGATGTCATCCAAACCTCGATTTGCGTGATCGGCAGCGACGGGGCTGCGAAGGAAATGGGGTATGTTCCGGCACCGGCAAGGCCGGGATCCGATCAGAACAGGCTGCTGACGCCGCTCTTGCGTCGCACGATGGTCGGCGCCGCGCCCGAGTTGAGCGGCTTGCCGAGCGCCTCGTTCTCGCGCAGCCGGCGGGATTCCGCGGCGGCGTCGATGATCGTGCCGGGCGGCTCGGGATCCTTCCAGAAGACCAGCTTGTCGGTGAAGGATCGAGACTCCCGGACGAGCTGCGACGATTCCTCATTGACGACGCGCCGGATGTCGGCTTCCACCCCGTAATAGGCGGTCGCCCGTCGCGCGAGCGCAATTTCCCCGGGGCTCTGCGTCGTCGCCTGCGGCATCGCCGGCACCCCGTCGCCCGGACCGCTCGAGAGCAGGCTCGCGCGCGCCGCCTCGCTGCTCTCGTTGCGCGTGTCGCTCTGTGCGCTACCCTGCGGCGGCCGCAGCGTCGCATTCGGCGGCACGCTCAACGGTGCGTTCCGTACGACGGTGAACTCGTCCGGACCCGAACGGTCGAAGCCGAACAGCCGCCCGCTCTCGCCGCATCCGGCGAGCAGCAGCGCCAGCGCGCAGAAGCCAATCACCCGACCCATCGACATTACTGCGGTGCTCTCCCCAGGAAGCCGTAGCATCTTATTTGGGTTTCCGCGGACCTGCAAACAAGCTGTCGGCGAGAATCAGCGCGACACCGACGACGATCGCCGAATCGGCGACGTTGAACGCGGGCCAGTGCGGCAGCGACGTGCCGGGCAGGTAGAAATCGAGGAAATCGACGACCGCACCGAAGCGCAGACGGTCGATGACGTTGCCGACGGCACCGCCGATGATGCCGCCGAGGGCGACGGCGAGCAGGCGCGTCTCGGCGCGCCGCGCCCAGAACCCCAGCGCGACGCTGACGGCGAGCGCCAGCGCCGACAGCAGATACGGACCGAAGACGGAATCGCTGCCGAACAGTCCGAAACTGACGCCGCGATTGTGGACCAGCACGAGGTTGAAGAACGGCAGGATCTCGATCGCGCGCGGCGGATCCATGACGTATTCGAGGATGACGAACTTGCTGAGCTGATCGCAGGCCAAAACCGCGAGCGCCACCGCGAGCGCGACGGGCAGCCGCGATCGCGCGCCCGCGCTGCTGCCGCTCCCTTCCCCGGCCGCCGTCGGGATTCCTCGGTTCGGGCTGCCCGTCACGGTCATTCTGCCGCGGCGCGGCTCGCCTCGACGGCGTCGGCACAGCGCACGCAGGTCCCCGGTGCCTCGGCCCGGCCGCCGACCTCGGGCAGCACCCGCCAGCAGCGCTCGCACTTGTCGCCCGCCGCGAGCGCCGGCACGACGCCGATGCCGGGCACGTCCGGCAGCGTGAAAGCGCCGTCCGGAACGTCGGCAACGCGCAAATCGACGGCGGAGGTGATGGCGATCTCGGCAAGGTCGAGCCCGGCCAGTGCCGCTTCGTAGTTGGCGGTGACGTAGACGACGGGCGCCGCCTGCAGGGACGAGCCGATGCGCTTTTCGGCGCGCTCGAGCTCGAGCGCGCCGGTCACGACGCGGCGCACACGGCGCACCTTGTCCCATTTCGCGGCCAGCGTGTCGTCGCGCCAGTCGGCGGGCGTATCGGGGAAGACCCGCAGATGCACGCTCTCCTCCTCGCCCGGGAAGCGTGCCAGCCACGCCTCCTCGGCGGTGAAGCAGAGCACCGGCGCAAGCCACGCGGTGAGCCGCGAGAACAGCTCGTCGAGGACCGTACGCGCGGCGCGGCGCCGCAGGTCCGAGCGCGGGTCGCAGTACAGGCTGTCCTTGCGGATGTCGAAATAGAGCGCCGACAGGTCGACGGCGCAGAAATCGTGCAGTTCGCGGAACAGCCGGTGGAAGTCGAACGCGTTGCAGCCACGCCGCACCACCCGGTCGAGCTCCCACATCCGGTGCAGCACCCAGCGCTCGAGCTCGGGCATCTCGGCGCGCGGCAGCCGCTCGGACTCGTCGAAGCCGCTGAGATTGCCGAGCAGGTAGCGCAGCGTATTGCGCAGCCGCCGGTACATGTCGATCTGCCGCCGGATGATCTCGGGGCCGATGCGCAGATCCTCGGAATAGTCGGACGCGACGACCCAGAGCCGCAGCGTCTCCGCGCCGTACTGTTTCACGACGTCCTGCGGCGACACGATGTTGCCGAGCGACTTCGACATCTTGCGGCCGTCCTCGGCCATGACGAAGCCGTGCGTCAGCACCGCCCGGTACGGCGCCTTGCCGCGCGTGCCACAGGCCTCGAGCAGCGAGGAATGGAACCAGCCGCGATGCTGGTCCGAGCCCTCGAGATAGAGCGAGGCCGGCCATTCGAGGTCGTCACGGCCCTCCAGCACGAAGCTGTGCGTCGATCCCGAATCGAACCATACGTCGACCACGTCGGTCACCTGCTCGTACGCGTCGGCATCGTATTCGTTACCGAGGAAACGCGACGGCGGGCTCGTGAACCAGGCGTCGGCCCCCTCCTGCTCGAAGGCGTCGGCGATGCGGTCGACGACCGCCTGGTCGCGCAGCGGCTCGCCGGACTGCTTGTCAACGAATACCGGGATCGGCACGCCCCAGGCGCGCTGCCGCGAGACGCACCAGTCGGGGCGCGTCTCGATCATCGAATGGAGCCGCCTGCCGCCGGCCGCCGGATAGAAGGCGGTCTCGCCGATGGCCCTGAGCGCCTTGTCCCGCAGGTCGTTCGTCTCCATCGAGATGAACCATTGCGAGGTGTTGCGGAAGATCAGCGGGGCCTTGGAGCGCCACGAATGCGGATAGCTGTGCACGAGCTGCCCGGTCGCAAGCAGGTTTCCGGCCGCCGCCAGCGCTTCGAGAACCGCCTTGTTGGCCGGGCCGCGCTTGCCGTCGGGCCGGTAGATCGCGAGCCCGCCGAACAGCGGCACGTGATCGTAGAAGGAACCGTCCTCGGCCACCGTCTGCGGCACCTCGACGCCGTGCGCCGATCCGAGGTTGAAGTCGTCGGCGCCGTGCCCGGGCGCGATGTGAACGAAGCCCGTGCCCTCCTCCTCGCTGACGAAATCCGCGGGCAGCAGCGGCACGTCGAACTCGTAGCCCTTGCCGCGCAGCGGATGGGCGCACAGGGTGCCTGCCAGTTCTTTGCCCGCGAAGCTTGTTTCCTGCGAAGTGGCGACGATGCCGACGGCCTGCTTGAAGGCATCCGCGAGCGGCTGCGCCACCACAAGACGGTCACCCTTCTTGACGACGCTGTCCGGCGTCACTTCCGAAACCTGCAGTAGCGTGTAGGCGATGTCGTCGGCATAGGCGACGGCGCGGTTGCCCGGCATCGTCCACGGCGTCGTCGTCCAGATCACCACGCTCGCGCCCTCGAGCTCCGGGCGCGGCGTCTCGACCACGGGAAAGCGGACGTGGATCGTCGTCGAGGTATGGTCGTGATACTCCACCTCCGCCTCGGCCAGCGCCGTCTTCTCGACCACCGACCAGAGCACCGGCTTCGAGCCGCGATAGAGGCCGCCATTGACCAGGAACTTGCCGATCTCGCGGGCGATCTGCGCTTCCGCCGAAAACGCCATGGTCGTGTACGGATTCTCCCAATCGCCGGCGACGCCGAGGCGCTTGAACTCCTCGCGCTGGACGTCGATCCAGTGATCGGCGAACTCGCGGCATTCCCGGCGGAAATCGACAATCGGCACGCCGTCCTTGTCCTTGCCGGCGGCGCGGTACTTCTCCTCGATCTTCCACTCGATCGGCAGGCCGTGACAGTCCCAGCCCGGCACGTAATGGGCGTCCTTGCCCTGCATCTGCTGCGAGCGGTTGATCACGTCCTTGAGGATCTTGTTGAGCGCGTGCCCGATATGCAGGTGTCCGTTCGCGTAGGGCGGGCCGTCGTGCAGGATGAACTTCTCCTTGCCGCGCGACGCTTCGCGCAGCCGGCGGTACAGTCCGATCCGCGCCCAGCGCTCGAGCAGCTCCGGCTCGCGCTGCGGCAGTCCCGCCTTCATCGGGAACTCCGTCCTCGGCAGCAGGATCGTGTCCTTGTAGTCGACGCTCATCGGCCCAGTTTCCGGTCGCCCGACGTCGCGGGCGCAAGCAGGTCCTTGTCCAGCAACAGCGCCGCGGGGCCCCGGCCCCGCGCGCCCGGCACAGTATGCACGGGCCCGGTCGCGGTCAAGACGCGGCGTCCGCCGCGGCGCGCGACAGAATTCGGCGGGCCTCCTCGCAATCGCGATCGATCTGCTCGCGCAGTGCGTCGAGCCCGTCGAACTTCGCCTCCGGGCGAATATAGTCGATCAGCTGGACGCGCAGGTGACGGCCATAGAGGTCCCCGGCGAAATCGAAGATATAGGCCTCGAGCACGGGCTCTACATCCGCGCCGATCGTCGGACGGATGCCGAAGCTCGCGACGCCGTCGTGCCAGACCGGCCCGTCCGGTTCCTCGATCCCGACGCGAACCGCATAGATCCCGTAGGCCGGCCTAAGATACTCGCCGAAACTCAGGTTGGCGGTCGGATAGCCGAGGTCGCGGCCGAGCGCGCTGCCATGCATGACGCGGCCCTCGAACTCGAAGGGCCGGCCGAGCAGGGCCGCCGCCTTCGCGGGCTGAGCCTCCCGCAGATAGTCGCGGATCCGCGTCGACGAATAGATCTCGTTGCCGTCGGTCGTCACCGGTTCGACGATGGTCACGTCGAAGCCGGCTTTCCGCCCGGCCTTGCGCAGGAAGACGGTATCGCCGACGCGGTTGTGGCCGAACACGAAGTCGTAGCCGACGACGACGTGGCGCACCCCGAGGCCGGCGGCGAGAACCTCGTCGACGAACGCGCCGGCGGTCATGTGGTGCAGCGCGTCGTCGAAATGCAGCACGAGCAGGAGATCGACGCCCAGCGCCCCGAGATGGTGCGCCTTGTTGCGAAACGGCGTCAGTCGGAACGGCGGGTCGTCCGGGCGGAAGTAGCTGCGCGGATGCGGCTCGAACGTCACGGCGACGAGCGGCGCCCCGTGCCGGGCCGCCAGCTTCGCGGCGCGGGCGAACACCGCCTGGTGGCCGCGGTGGACGCCGTCGAAATTGCCGAGCACCGCGATACCGCCGCGCAGTCCATCGGGCACGTCGCCGTAATGTCGAAGTATCTGCATTGCCCCTTGCCCCGCGCAGAACTCGCCAACGGCGACCGGTTCGCCGGGTCCCGCGGCAACGCCGGTCCCGGCACGACTGCGTGCCGCCCGGTATACCCACTGCGGGCGGGGTTGTGGAGGGCGAAAATCGCGCCGCCCGTCGGGCCGCGGCCCTAAGCGTCGCGACTCGGCACCAGGATCAGCGCCTCGCCGTCGAGCACGACGGTCTCGCCGACGGTGGCCACGGTTTCCATGACGATCCGGCGCTTCTCGGGGATGATCTCGGTGATCGTGGTTCGGGCGCGGACCGTGTCGCCAGCCCTGACGGGTGCCTTGAAGTTGAGGCTCTGCTTCAGATAGATCGCCCCCGGGCCCGGCAATTTGGTGCCGATGACGGTGGAGATGAAGCTCGCGGTCAGGAGCCCGTGAGCGATGCGCCCCTCGAACATGGTCTCGGTGGCGAACTCGTGGTTGAGATGAACCGGATTGATATCGCCGGATATGCCGGCGAACAGGACGATGTCGGCTTCGGTGACCGTCTTCGCGAAAACCGCACTCATGCCGACCGAGAGATCCTCGAGGGCATAGCCCATCAGATCGTCGGTGTCCGGCCTCGTAGCCTGGGTTGGGGTGTCCTTACCCGTCTCGACAGCCTGCATAATGATTATCCCGGAAATGGTGAAACGAAGAAATCGGCGGAGCCGCTGCGTGACCGTGTGAGTGCCGCGCGGATATTGCGGCGCAAAAACATGATGCGTTGCAATATAGACGACCCGCATGCACGCCGCAACTCAAATAAAAAAAGGTATTTGAAGGGTATTGTCAGTTACGCTTGTCTTTCGCAGGCGCAATGCAACCGGGCGGAAAGCGCGCGGTAACGGTGGTGCCCTTGCCGGCCGAGCTCTCGATCGTCAAGCTGCCGCCGTGCAGTTCGGTGAGCGCCTTGGCGAGGGGCAGGCCGAGACCGGTGCCCTGGCTCCGGTCGCCGGCCAGCGACCCGACTTGGCCGTAGGTCTCGATCGCCGTCGGGAGGTCCTGCTCCGGAATGCCGATGCCGGTATCGATGACGGCGAAGGCGATACCGCCGTCGTCGGTCGAGGTCACGCGCAGCGTCACCGTGCCGCCGGCCCGCGTGAACTTGATCGCGTTCGACAGCAGATTGATCAGGATCTGCTTCACCTTCAGCGGATCGACCCGCAAGCGCGGCAGCGAGTCCTCGACGAAGCGGCGCAGCTGTAATCTCGCGTCGGCGGCCCGTCCGTGGATGAGCCGCAGGCACGAATCGGCGAGCTCGCCGGCCTCGATGTCCTCGAGCACCAGCGTGGCCCGGCCGGCCTCGATCTTCGACAGGTCGAGGATATCGTTGACCACCGCCAGCAGGTGATCCGCGCTCTCGTTTATGTCGCGGGCATATTCGACGTACTTCTCGACGCCGACCGGCCCGTAGGCCTCGCGGCTTATGACCTCGGCAAAACCGATGATGGCATTCAGCGGCTCGCGCAGTTCGTGGCTGACATTGGCCAGGAACTCGGCCTTCACGCGGTTGCTCATCTCGGTCTCGCTGCGGATCGCCTGGAGCGTCGTTTCGGCCTCCTTCTGCGCCGTCACGTCGAGGACGACACCGTCCCAGACGGTGCCCTCGGCGGCGGCGCCGGATGCGCCCGCCCGCGCCAGGTTGCGCACCCACTTGACGCCGGCGCCCGGCGTCACGATGCGATAGACGCTGTCGAGATCGTTGCCCGACTGCCAGGCGCGCCGGTACTCGGACCGAACGCGGGCGCGGTCCTCCGAGTGGACCATCTCGAACAGGATTTCGGGTTCGGCCCGGAGTTGTGCCGGCTCGATGCCGTACACCTGGCGCAGGCTCCGGCTGACGTAGTCGTAGCTGATGCGGCCGCCGGGCTTGACCCGCTGCTCGTAGATGACGACCGGCATGGATTCGGCGACCGCCGGCACGCCGCGTTCGCGAACCGCCGGCCGCGCCGGGACCGGGACCGGCGGACGCGGACGCTGCGGCGCCGGCGCGCCGCGCCCGGCGAAGGTTGCGAGGATGAAGGCGCCGCCCGTGACCGCCAGCGCGATCAGCAGCGGCACCGTCGCGGCGCCGCCGCGAGCGGCGGCGATCGGCTCGCGGTCGACGCCGGCGACCAGCACCAGCCCGAACGATTCGAGGGAGCGCCAACCGACCACACCGTCGACGCCGTCGGCGTCGACCTCGACGATGCGCGAGAGGCGGGCGGGGTCGGTTCTGACCGCGCCGGCGAACGGGTCGTTTGCGGCCGGCCCGCCGAGCAGCGCCGGTACGAACGGGTTGCGCAACCAGATCCGCCGGTCGGGCGTCAACAGCGCCAGCGAGGAGCCGCTGGGCAGGTCGATCACGGCCAGCCATTCGAGGATGCGCGAGAGCGGAAACTGTATGCCCTCGTACCCGAGCAGGGCGCCGGCCGCGTCGCGTCGCTCCTTGACGATCGCCGCGTACCACAGGCCCGAGCGCTGGAACGGCAGCGACAGGGCCGGCTGGCCGCTCTTCGCGGCACGCATCACGGCCTCGGCGATGGCCGGCTGTGCCGCTCCGCCGTCGCCTTCGGTGCCGGCGGCGTCGTAGCGGCGATAGCCGGGCTCGAGGCGCACCGCGTTGGCCGGAGCCTCGCTGGCGACGACCTCGAGGGCGGCGAGGCGAACCGCAGTCTCGGAAAAGAACAGGTTCAGCGGCGCGCTGGCCTGAGTGAGCGCCGCGCGCACGGTCTCCCGGGCCTCGCGGTCGGCGTCACGCGCGGCGAGCCAGCCCTCCACGGCCATCGTGCCGAGCAGGAAGCCGGCGACGATGGCCAGCGCGATCTGCAGATAGCGGCGCGCGGAATCCGGACGCACGCGCGCCCCCGGGCGCGGCCGTCCGCGTGGTTGCCGCGTGTCGTGTTCACGGCTCCCCGTCGTATCGGTCTTCCCGCCGCTTTTCATTCAATAACCGGTCAGTTTGTCACTGCCGCCACCCCAAGACGAAGCTGCGTTCGACGCCCCTGCAAGCAACCATGATACAGTAAAATTCGCAATTTTTTAAATTAGTTAGCGGCTTTTTACCGTTAACCATAACAGGCAACCATAATACTGCCGGCCCGGCAACGTGACCGGCGCCGCGTTAACCAAAAAAAATCCCCCATCGCGCCGCGCAGCCGCGGCGACCGGCCGGCAGCCGCGTCGCTGCTCCCCGTTGCGGCTTGCGCGCGGGCGTGCACGCGGTGTTATACAGGGTCATGCACGCAAAAGCACTCACCGCCCGGCTGCGGCGACCGCGATCGCGGGCGGAACCGCGCCGGCGCCCGGTGAGGCGATGACGACGCCGATCCCCTGTCAGCGCGACCTGTTCGACATCCCCGATGATGTCGCCTGGCTGAACTGCGCCTACATGTCGCCGTTGATGCGCCCGGCGGTGGCGGCCGGCGAGGACGGGCTGCGCCGCAAGGCACGGCCATGGACCATCGCGCCTGTCGATTTCTTCACCCAGTCGGAGGCGGCGCGAGCCCTGTTCGCGGAGATCGTCGGCGCCGGCGCCGACGACATCGCCATCGTGCCGTCGGCGAGCTACGGCCTCGAGATCGCGGCGCACAACCTCGAGGCGCCCGCGCGCAGCCGGATCCTGGTTCTCGACGAACAATTCCCCTCGAACGTCTATCCGTGGCGCGCGCTTGCCGAGCGCAGCGGCGCCCGGCTGCACACGGTGCCGCGGCCGCCCGACGACGACTGGACCGCCGCCCTGCTCGCGGCCATCGACGGCGATGTCTCGATCGCCGCGCTGCCTCACTGCCACTGGACCGACGGCGGCGCCATCGATCTGCCGCGGGTGGCGGCGGCACTGCGCGACGTCGGCGCGGCGCTGGCGGTCGATGCGACGCAGTCGCTCGGCGCGCTGCCGCTCGACGTCGCACGCGTCCGCCCCGACTTCCTGGTCGCGGCCTGCTACAAGTGGATGCTGGGCCCTTACAGCCTCGGCTTTCTCTATGTCGACCCCCGGCATCACGGCGGCCGTCCGCTCGAGCACAACTGGATCGCCCGTGCGGGATCGGAGGATTTCTCGGGACTCGTGCTCTACCGCGACGAATACCAGGCCGGCGCGCGCCGCTACGACATGGGCGAACGCTCGAACTTCACGGCGATGCCGCAGGCGATCGCCGCCATGCGCCAGATCCTGCACTGGGGCGTCGAGAATATCGGCCGCACCCTGGCCGCCGCCAACCGCGGCCTGGCCGAGCGCTGCCGCGAGCTCGACATCGTCACCGTGCCGGAAGGGTTGCGGGCCGGCCATTTCCTCGGCCTGCGCTTTCGCGGCGGCATCCCCGCGGAGCTCGGAGACCGGCTCGTCGAACGCAAGATCTTCGTCAGCGTTCGCGGGACATCGATGCGGGTGACGCCGCATCTCTACAACTCGACGCAGGACATCGACCGTTTCCTCGAGGTCATGGCGCACGAGGTTCGGCGATGAGCGCACGCTTCGCCGGGCGGCCGCAGGTGCGGGTCCGCCGGTGCACGACAAGGGAGACCGTGCGATGAGAGTGATCCAGTTCATATCGGCCACGCTGTACGCGATCGCCGCCGCCGCCCTGACCCTGATCGCCCTGGTCATGATCGCGCGCGCCGGCGTTCTGATCTGGCACGCGGTCGACCGCGGCGAAGGCATCGAGGTCGAGCTGCTCGACGCGGTCGGGCTCGTGATCGTCGCGGTGGCGGTGTTCGACGTCTCGAAGTACCTAGTCGAGGAAGGGGTCATCCGCCGCCAGGAGCTGCGCGCACCGCACGAAGCCCGCGCCGCCCTGACAAAGTTCCTCTCGATCATCATCATCGCCATCTCGCTGGAAACGCTAGTCTTCATCTTCGGGGCGGGGCGCACCGACATGACGCTGCTGCTGTACCCGGCGCTGCTGTTCCTGGGCGTCGTGCTCGCGCCCATCGCGCTCGGCCTGTTCCAGCGCTTGAGCCGCGAGGCCGAGGAGCGGTCGCAAGCCGAGCGAGGATAAGCGGGCCGCATTGCACGGCGCCCGGCGGGTCGCAACCCGGGCGATGCGGGCGTCCGCCGGAACGCAGCGCTGGTCTGCGCAAATCGCACTACTCCGCGCGCGTTGAGCCCCCTAAAGATGGCGACACCGCAATCGCTCAGGAACCGGGCGCACCATGGCCTATCCGACATCCGCCGCAGCGCCCGCGCCGTCGAACGCGCTTGGCGCCGCCCACGTGCTGGCGAGCATCTTCCTGTTCGCGGTGATGGATGCGATGGTCAAATGGCTGACCGCAGCGTTTCCGATCCACCAGATCATCTTCTTCCGGTCGTGCTTCGCGCTCGTGCCCTGCCTCGTCCTCGCCCTGCAGGCGGGCGGGCTCGGATCGCTGCGCACCGAGCGGCTGCTGACACACGTCCTGCGCGGCATCGTCGGCCTCGTCTCCATGGGATTGATCTTCTACGCGTTCTCGGTGATGAAACTGGCCGATGCCGCGGCGATCCTATTCGCAGGGCCGCTGTTCCTGACCGCGCTGGCCGGGCCGCTGCTCGGCGAGCGTGTCGGCATCCGGCGCTGGTCGGCGGTTCTCGCCGGTTTCGCGGGGGTCCTCGTGATCATCCAGCCCGGCGGCGACACGTTCGGTTACGGCGCGCTGGCGGCGTTGACGGCGGCCGGGCTCTACGCCCTGGCGATGATCATGGTACGGCGGCTCGGCGCCACCGAGGGTGCCGTCGCGATCACCTTCTATTTCTCGCTCTTCGGCACCATCGCGGGCGCGGGCCTCGTGGCGGTCCTCGGCTGGACGCCGCCGACGGCCGAGCAGTTCGCCCTGCTGGTCGCGGTCGGGCTCGTCGGCGGGATCGCGCAGATCTTCATGTCGCAGGCGTTCCGGCTGGCGGAGGCGGCCGTGATCAGCCCGCTCAAGTACAGCTCGATGATATGGGTCGTGCTGTTCGGCTACGCGCTGTGGGGCGAGCTGCCGGCGGCGCACGTCGTGGTCGGCGTCGGCATCCTGATCCTGAGCGGCCTTTACATCCTGCACCGCGAGGCCCGCCTCGCGCTGCCCGCGCGGCGCCGGGCCGTACCGCTGCGCTGAGCGGCGGGCCGGTCCGGGCCTATCTGGCGAGCGTCCAGTACGGGCCGTCGCGCGACACGCGCGGCAACAGCCCCGGCCGCTCCGCCGCCGGCGCACCGGTCTGCAGCAGCAGGGCGATGTCGCGGACCACCGCGCGGCTGTGGCGGTGGTACTCGTGGCCGAGCAGATAGCCGCCGACGGCGGTCACGTCGACCGTCTCGATCCCGTGCACGACGAGGACACCGTCGCTGCTGTCACCGGCTCGCGCGTAGCCGCCGGCACCCAGCTTCGATGCGCGCAGCGCGATGTCGTCGCCGGACACGTAGAGGGTGACGTTCTCGGCGAGTTCGCGAAACCCGGGAACGGCGACGGCGAACAGCGCGGCATCGATGTCGGGGGCTACGAGGACGAGTTGCCCGAGCACCGGAGCGGGCCCGTCGTAGCGCGCGCGCAGCCCGCTCAGCGCGTCGAACAGGGTGCGGTTGCCCATGCTGTGGGCGATGATGTGGATGCGTGCGCGCGGCCGCGTCTCGATGAGGCTTTCGAGGAATGTCTCGAGCTGCAGCGCCGACCATTCGGCGTTGTTGAGGTCGGCGACATAGCCGGCGACCGTGCCCTGCGACGGCCAACTGTAGAAGATCGGGACGCCGGCGAATCCCGTTTCGCGCGCGATGCGGCCCGTCCATGTCGCGGCCTGCGCGAAATGCGCGTTGTAGCCATGGATGAAGACGAAGACGTCCTCGCCCGGCTCCCAGATCGCCTCGAGGAAGCGCTCCTCGGTCAGTTCGACGATCTCGAGCAGCTCGATCATGCGCGCCGCGCCCGGAATGTCCTCCGGCGCCGACGCGCCGCGCCGCGCCGCCGGCGGCGGGCGGCGCTGCGGCGAGATGCCGACCTCGGCGCGCCCGAAGCGCAGCGCTCCGCGCTCCGCGCCATACCACACGGCAGGGTTGGTCTCGCCGGTCGGCGCCCGGTCCGTGGCAAAGAACAGCCGCACCGGGGCGCCCGGCGGATCCTCGTCGGCCGGCTCCGGCAATCGCTCAACGCCAGCCGAGCCGCAGCCGGCAAGCAGCAGCGCGAGCGCACCCCACAGCGCGGCTGCCGGCGGCGCGGGGCACCTGCCCGGCCGGTCCCGGCGTGACCTGTTCGCTGCATGCGTCATCGGCGGCTCAGGACTCCACGCGCCGCCTGCGACGCTCGCGCCGGCGGGCATCCGAGCGCCGCGCCGCCACCGCGTCCGCCCCGGCGGCCAGCGGCCCGAGCCGGCGTTCGATCGTCGCGCGGTCCGGCGGACCGTCCGGCCGGTAGTCGCGCAGCGCCTCGACGATCGCCTTCAGATGTTCGGGCGTGGTGCCGCAGCAGCCGCCGACGATGCGGGCGCCGGCGTCGCGCGCCATCCGCGCGTAAGCCGCCATGATCTCCGGCGAGCCGGTGTAGTGGATATGGCCGTCGTGATATTCCGGAATGCCGCAATTCCCCTTGGCGACGATCACATCGCCGGCGGCGGCGCCGCGCCCGAGCCCGACCACCGACTCGACCAGCGCCGCGGGCCCGATGCCGCAATTGGCGCCGAACGCGACGATGCCCCGGTCGAGCCGGCGGGCGAGCGCGATGGCATCGCCCGGTGCGAGCCCCATCATCGTGCGACCGTGGGTATCGAAGCTCATCGTCGCGACGATCGGCAGACCGGTCTCCGCCGCCCCCGCGACCGCCGCCTCGAGCTCCTCGCTGCCGGAGATGGTCTCGATCCACAGCACGTCGGCACCGCCCGCGGCAAGATCCCGTGCCTGCTCCGCGTAAGCGGCGCGCCCGGCGGCGACCTCGAGCGGCCCCGCTGGCCGATAGATCTCGCCGGTTGGCCCCATCGATCCAGCGACGACGACCGGCCGCCCGG
This sequence comes from Alphaproteobacteria bacterium, assembly GCA_041584475.1. Classification (GTDB taxonomy): domain Bacteria; phylum Pseudomonadota; class Alphaproteobacteria; order UBA8366; family JADFVY01; genus JBFHDX01. Next base: position 2,435 of record JBFHDX010000017.1, on the reverse strand, counting down.
CGGCGTCGGCGACCGCGCGGGCGATGCGGACCCCGGCACGGTTGAGCTCGGCGACGCGGCCCTCGGCGCCGTGCAGGGCGAGGCGATAGCGGTTGGCGCCGAACGTGTTGGTGAGGATGATGTCGGCGCCGGCCTCCACCATGCCGCGATGCACCGCCGCCACGACACGCGGCCGTTCCACGTTCCACAGCTCGGGCGAATCGCCGGTCAGCAACCCGGCGGCGAACAGGTTCGTGCCCATCGCCCCGTCGGCGACGAGATGATCGCGTTGCGCCAGCAGTTCACGCAGAAGATCGCCCATGCCCTCATCCGCCGGTTCGCCAAGCGCCCCGTCGGGGCAGCGATCTGTGTCCCGATCGGGCATCGGCAAGATGCCGCCGCGCGGCCGCCGATGCAAGCGGGTTCAGGATGTCTTCGGGTGGCCCGGGCGACGGCGGGCGCTCGCCCGCAGCTGCACCCTCCACGCCTGACGCGGCGGTCAGCCTCGCCCCGTTACGAGCACCGCCGCACCGTCGAGCCGCCCCTCGCGGAGCCGCGCCAGCGCCTCGTTCGCCGCGGTGAGCGGCACCGCTTCGACGCTGGTCCGCACCGGCACCTGCGGCGCCAGCGCCAGGAACGCCTCACCGTCGCGCCGGGTGAGGTTCGCGACCGATCGAACCGTTCGCTCACCCCACAGGATCTCGTAGGGAAACGACGGGATATCGCTCATGTGGATGCCGGCGCAGACCACCGTGCCGCCGCGCGCGGTGGCGCGCAGGGCCGCCGGCACCAGCGCGCCGACGGGCGCGAAGATGATCGCCGCATCGAGCTCTTCCGGCGGCGCCTCGTCCGAACCGCCGGCCCAGGCGGCGCCGAGCCTGCGCGCAAAGTCCTGTGCCCCGGTGTCGCCCGGCCGCGTGACCGCGAAGACCTGACGGCCCTCGTGCCGCGCCACCTGCGCGACGATATGCGCGGCGGCACCGAAGCCGTAGATGCCGAGACGTGGCGCCTCGCCGGCCATCACCAGCGAGCGATGGCCGATCAGCCCGGCGCACAGCAAGGGCGCCGCCTCGACGTCCGAATAGCCGCCGGGGATGTGGAACACGTAACGCTGGTCGGCGACGGCGTAGTCGGCGTAGCCGCCGTCGATGTGATAGCCGGTGAAGCGCGCGGCGCCGCACAGATTCTCGCGGCCGGAGCGGCAGTACCCGCATTCGCCGCAGGTCCAGCCGAGCCACGGCACGCCGACCCGCTCGCCGACGCGGAGGCGCTCGACCCCCTCGCCGCAGGCGACGATCTCGCCGACCGTCTCGTGGCCGGGCACGATGGAGTCGCGCACCGGCGCCAGGTCGCCGTCGATGATGTGCAGGTCGGTGCGGCAGACGCCGCAGGCACGCACCCGGATCAGGACCTCGCCGGGGCCGGGCTCCGGCCGCGGCCGCTCCTCGGCGACGAGCGGTTCGCCGGGCCGGTGTAGCACCATCGCGCGCATGGACCCAGTGTAGCAGCCGGGCGTTCGCCGATCAGCTGCGACGGCCCGCCAGCCGGTCGAGCCGCAGGCGGTGGCGGGAATCGGTGATGCGGGCGGCGCCCGCGAGCACCGCGGTTAGCGCCCCGAATCCGGTGCCGCCGGCGATCAGGAACATGATCAGGATCTGGTACTTGACCGCCTCGGACGGGGCGACGCCGGAGAGAATCTGGCCGGTCATCATGCCGGGCAGCGAGACGAGGCCGGCCGCCGCCATGGCGTTGACGATCGGCATCAGGGCGGTCTTCAGGGCGCCGGCCATGACGTGGCGCAGGGCCATGCCGCGCGGTTGACCGAGGGCGAGGCGGGCCTCGATCGCCGCGCGCTCGCGCGCCGCCGTCGAGGTCAGGGTGTGCAGGCCGAGGCTGACGCCGTTCATCGTGTTGCCGAGGATCATGCCCAGCATCGGGATGGCGTAGCGCGGATCGTACCAGGGCTCGGGCCGGACCTGCGTGGTCAGCGCGAAGATCGTGACCACGGCGGCCGCCGCGAGCATCGACGTCGTGCCGAGCCCGTAACCCCACAAGCCGGCAAGCGGCCGCTCCTGCCGGGCGCTCGCCTCGCGGCCCGCGAATAGCACCATGGCCAACGCGAACAGGGCCGTCCAGAACGGCGAGACGAGGCTGAACAGCAGCTCGAGCGCGAGCCCCATGAGGCCGAGCTGCACCACCATGCGCGCCGCGGCCAGCAGCGTCGGCCGGGCAAGGCCGAGCTGCAGCCAGATCGAAATGCCGGCATTGACGGCGAGCAGCGAGGCGGCGAGAGCCAGGTCGAAGTAATCGAGCGCGATCAGCGGCACGGCGCACTCCTCTCCTCGCGCGCCGCGCCCCTGGCGAAGCGCAGGCGGCGGTGCGCGAGCCGCTCCGCCTGCTGCGCGTCGTGGGTCGAGAAAATCAGCGCCGCGCCGGCGCGCAACCGCTTGCCGAGC
>JBFHDX010000016.1:0-49199 GCA_041584475.1 Alphaproteobacteria bacterium | reverse complement strand
CTGTGGTCGATCATGCTGTTCGTGGGCCGCGGCGGCGAGCTGCGCGAGCACAGCGACATGCTGCGCCGGCAGCTGGCGCTGCTGACCTATCCGACCGAGGGCGCCGAGGGCCGCGTGCGCGCGGTCACCGACTCGCTGCGCGCCCAGGCCGAGGAGCTGAACCATGTCAGCGAGTCGGCGACCTTCCAGATGGAGCGGCTGGCCAACACCCTGAGCGCCCGCACCGAGGCCCTCGGCAAGGCGTCGGAGGCGGCGGCCGGCCAGGCGCAGTCGATCGGCGACCTGCTGCAGCGCCACACCAAGACGCTGGCCGAGCTCGCGGACCGCTTCTTCGCCCAGGAGGTGTTCCTGCGCGAGACCGTCGAGAAGCAGAGCCGCGAGCTCAACGAGGCGACCGGCGATGCGCTGGCCCACTCGGACGAGATGCGCACGGCGCTGCGCATGCAGCTGGCGGAGCTCGCCAACGCCTCCGAGTCGGCGACGCGGCAGGCGCAGGCGATCGGCGGATTCTTCCGCGACTATACCGAACAGATGTCGCAGGCGGCGGAGACCGCGCAGGAAAACGCCATGACCATCGAGCGCACGCTCGGCGAGGCCGCTGAGCATCTGCACGAGGTCACGCGGAACACGGCGCAGCAGGTCGACGCCGTCGTCGAGAACCTGCAGGCCCGCGGCACCCGGTTCACCGACGATCTGCGCCGCGCCATCGATACCCAGATCGAGGCGCTGGGCCGCGCCACCGACCGCAGCTCGAAGCATCTCGACTACGTCACCGGCGCCCTGACCAAGCAGATCACCGGCCTGACCGAGGCCATGGAGCACGCGCTCGGACGCCAGCAGTCGACGCTCGACGAATTCCTCGAATCGGCGACCGCGCGGGTGCGCGAGGTCGGCGAGGCGTTCGACGGCAAGACCGGCGAGGTCGCGGGCAAGCTCGATGCGGTGCTGGCGCAGCGCGCCACCGAGCTGAGCGGCGTCGTCCAGCGCAGCGCCGACCAGGTGCAGGAGCTGGCCGGCGTCATGCGCGCCCAGATCGAGGATCTCTCGGCGGCCGGCAAGGACAGTTTCGAGCAGATCTCGCAGCTCAACGCCGCGCTGCGCGAGAACACGACCGAGCTCGGTTCCACGGTCGAGCGGGTCGGCGAGCAGGCGAGCGCGGTCGACCGGGCGGTCGGCGAGCAGGCGGAACGGTTGACCGCGGCCTCCGAGGAGGCGACGCGGCAGGTCACCGTGCTCAGCCACATGATGCGGGCGCAGAGCGAGGACCTGATCGGCACCTCGGAGCTGACCACCGAGCGTGCCGAGGCGGTTCGCGAGGCGCTGCAGCGGCAGGCCGACGATCTGCGCGCGGCGGCCGAACGGGCGGCCAGCCAGACCGCCGAGTTCGAGGCGCTGCTGGCCTCGCGCACGGCCGAGCTGCGCCAGGCGATGTCGCAAGGCACGCAGGGCTTCAGCGAAGCGGTCGATCCGGCGCTCACCCAGGTGCGCGGCATGACCGATGTGCTGCGCGAGCAGGCGCGGATGCTCGACGAGGCATCGAACGCGGCCGGCGCGCAGGCGCAGACCATCGCCTCGCTGATCCAGCGCGAGAGCGAGGCGCTGCGCGAGATCACCGAGCGGTCGCTGGCGCAGACCCGCGAGGCGCGCGAGGAGATGCGCGAGAACACCGAGGAGATGCTGCGCAGCACCGAGCGCGCCTCGGCCGACGCGGTGCGCATTCGCGAGACGCTGCGCGAGGAAAGCCGCGATCTGGCGCGGCTCGCGGATCTGATCGGCCAGCGGGCGTACACGGTGGCGACGTTGGTCGGCGAGCACACGGCGGCGCTCAATACCGCCTCCGAAACCAGCGAGCAGCGCGTTGCCGATGTCGGCCGCAGCATGCAGCACCTGGTCGACGAGCTCGGCGCGGCCGCCGATCGCATCGGCGACCGGATCACCGAAGCGGGTAGCAGCTTCGCGTCGGAATCGTCGAACCTGAACGACGCGGCGCGCACCGCTCTCGGTCTCATCGACGAGGTCGGGGAGCGCTTCCGCAAGCAGACCGAGATTCTCGCCGAGCGCTCGCAACACGCGACCGGCCATTTCGACGCCACGGCCGCCGCCGTGCGCGACCAGGCGGAGGAACTGGCCCGCGCGGTCATGGGTGCGGCCGACGGGCTGCGCAGCATCGGCGATGCGATGGCCGGGCAGAGCGCGCGCGTCGCCCATTCGGCCGGCGAGGCGGAGCAGAGCCTGTCGACGCTCACCGAGCGGTTCCGCTCGCAGTCGCAGTATTTCGACCGCGCCATCGAGAATGCGACGCGACAGCGCGAGGTGCTGGAGGCGACGACCAACAGCACCGTCGATCACGTCGCCGAGATCGGCGAGACGGTTCAACGCCACAGCGGGCAGATGCTGCGCATGCTGGAAGAGGCGATGACCCGCGCCGATCGTGCGGGCACCGCGTTCGACCGCCAGGCCGAGCGCATGATCAACGCCGCCGACCGCGCCGAGGAGCGCGCCAAGGAATTCAGGGTGCGCGAGCAGGCCGTGCATCGCGACCTGTTCCTCAAGACCGCCCGCTTCGTCATCGAGGATCTCAACTCGACGGCGATCGACCTCACGCGCGCGCTCTACAACGAGGTCTCCGAGGCCGACTGGAAGCGCTATGTCGGCGGCGACCGCGGCGTCTTCACCCGGGCCCTGCTGCGGGACCGCAACGCGGCGGCCAGCGTTGCGCAGGTCGCCGAGAAGCTGAAGCGCAACGAGGAGATGCGCCGCTACGTGCTGCAATATGTCGACCAGTTCGAACGCCTGCTCGCCGAGGCGCGGGAGTGCGACCCCGAACAGCTGCTGCATTCGACATTCCTGACCGCCGATGTCGGCAAGCTCTACCTGATGCTCGTCGGCGCGCTCGGCCGCGACGAGGTGGCGCCGCTCAACTGACCCCGCCGGCGGACGACGTGGCGCGGGGGCATGACGGCGGACCGCCCGCCTCGCGGCAAATGGCCCATGGGGTTCGGCAAGTGGCGTCGCACACGGAAATCCGTCCCGCTTTGGTTTGCTCGCCGGCCGGCCGAGATTGATGCGCATGGATCGGTCGAATTCCGTATCCCGGGTCGGCGGTTTCCCGACAATCCTGCGGCGGCCGCGGCCGGACTGGCCGACGCTGGCCATGGCCGTTCTCGCCGGGGCGTTCCTGTTCCGCGTGCTCGCCCAGCTGCTGCAGGCGGTCTGGCCGGTACCGGCCCTGCCGCCCTTCGAGGCCTGGCAGGGCAGCGGGCTGCCCTATCCGGCGCTGCTCGCGTCGCAGCTCGTCATCGTCGCGGCGATGGTCTGGGCGGTCGTGCGGCGCGCCGCCGGCCGCAGCGTTCTCGCACCCGAATACCGGCGTCCCCTGATCTGGGTCGCGATCGCCTATTTCGCCGTCATGTCGGCGCGGCTGATCGGCGGCCTGTCCTGGCTTTCCGAAATCATCTGGTTCGCGCGACCGCTGCCGGCGCTGTTTCACCTGGTGCTCGCCGCCTTCCTCATGATCCTTGTCGCATCGGACGGCCCCGCAGCCGTCGCGGAATGGCGCCACGCGTGGCGCCGGTTGCTGCGCGTGGCCTCCTATCCGGCCGCGATGCTCATCGGCTTTGCCCTCTTCGCGGCCGCCGCCGGCAGCGGCGCATCGTCGGCGAGCGCCGCGATGCTGGCGGTGAGCGCAGGCGCCGGCCTCGTCGTCCTGCACGAGCTGCTCTGCCCCTACCGCGCCCGGTGGCGTCCGGCCGCGCGCGAACTCGCCGACGATCTGGCCTATCTCGGCCTCGTGCAGATGTTGTTGCCGCGCCTGCTCGGCTTTGGCGCCGTCTGGCTCGCCGCGTCGTTCGCGGTCGAACTCGGCCGTCCCCTGCCGCTCTGGCCGCACCGCTGGCCGGCGCCGGCGCAGGCGCTCCTCATGGTCCTCACAGCCGACCTGCTGCGCTACTGGCTGCACCGCGCCGCGCACCGCTACGAGCTCCTGTGGCGGCTGCACGCCGTACACCATGCGCCCAAGCGGCTTTATGCGATCAACGTCGCGCGCTTTCATCCGCTGGAAAAGACCCTGCAGTTCGTGCTCGACGCCCTGCCGTTCCTCTCGCTCGGGGTCGGGCCAGACGTACTGGCGCTGTATTTCGTGTTCTACGCGATCAACGGCTTCTACCAGCACTCCAACTGCGACATCCGGCTGGGGCCGCTCAACTACGTGATCAGCGGACCCGAGCTGCATCGCTGGCATCATTCGGTCGACGCCCGCGAATCGAACAACAACTACGGCAACAACCTGATCGTCTGGGACCTGCTGTTCGGGACCTATTTCCGCCCGCGGGACCGCGAGGTCGGCCGCCTCGGGCTCGTCAACAGGCGCTACCCGCAGGGGTTCGTCGCCCAGCTCGGCACGCCGTTCGTCGGCGGGCTGGACAGGGTGGCCAGGGGATGAGCGGACTCGCCGACCGTATCGCGCACGCCGCGTTCGCCGCGGGCATGCAGCTCACCGACTGGCATCTGTGGCAGCCGTTCCAGCACGCGCTCGCCGAGCCGCGGGCGGCGCAGGCAGCCTTGCTTGCCCGAATCCTCGGGGCAAACGCCAGGACCGTCTACGGTCGCCGGCACGGCTTCGACCGGATCGAGGGCATTGCCGACTACCGGCAGGCGGTGCCGGTCACGGACCACCAGGCGCTTCGTCCGCTGATCGCGCGCCAGGCCGAAACGGGCGAGCCGCAGTTGACGATGGCCCCGCCCGTGTTCTACGCGCGCACCAGCGGAACCACCGCGGAAGCGAAGCTGGTGCCGGTCACCGAGGCCGGCATGCGCGGCCTGACGAACTGTCAGCGGCTGTTCGCCTGCGCCCAGTTTCGCCATACGGAGTCGTTCGCCGGCCGTGTCTTCGCGATCGGCGGCGCGGCGGTCGAGGACCGGACGCGGCGCGGCATCCCGATCGGCTCGGCCACCGGCGCCGTCTACGCGGCCATGCCGCTGCCGGTGCGCCGGCGCTACGTCGTCCCGGCCGAGCTGTTTGCCATCGCCGACTACGATCTGCGCGACTACGTGCTCGCGCTGCTCGGCCTCGCGGCCCGCGACGTGTCCTGCATGGCGACCGCGAATCCCTCGACGTTCCTGCGGCTCCTGAACGTCGTCCGTTCGAACTGGGACGCGCTGCTGGACGATCTGCGGTCCGGCCGCATTCGACACCGGGAGCGCCTCGACGACCGGCAGCGCATGGCCCTGTCGGCGCGTTTCGGCGCCGATCCCGAACGGGCGCGCGAGCTGCGGAGGCTGCGCGCGGGCCCCGCGCTGGGCTTTGGCGATCTCTGGCCCGGGCTACGGAGCGTCGTGACCTGGACCGGCGGCAGTTGCGGATACGCGCTGGCGGCCCTGCAGCCCGCGCTTCCCCCGGGCATCCGGATCATCGAGGCCGGCTACCAGGCGAGCGAGTGTCGCGGCACGGTGAATATCGACCCGCGCCGCAACGCCTGCGTGCCGGCCGTGACCACGACATTCCTCGAATTCGTCGAGCGCGAGCGGTGGGAGGCCGGGCGCACCGACTTCCTTGCCGTCGACGAGCTCGAGGAAGGCCGCGAATATTACGTGTTCGTGACCACGCTGGACGGGCTCTACCGCTACGACATGAGCGACATCGTGTGGGTGACCGGCCGCCTCGGCGCGGTGCCCTGCCTCGCCTTCGTCCAGAAGGGCCGCGGCTACACCAGCATCACCGGCGAGAAATTGTCGGAGGCACAGGTGATCGCCGCGGTCGGCCATGTGGCCGCGGCGCACGGGCTCGGCGCGCCGTTCTTCCTGCTCGTCGCCGACGAGGCGGACGCGACCTACCGGCTGTTCCTGGAACTCGACGATGCCGGGCGGGCCGACGCCGTCGCGGCGGCGGTCGAGCGCGCGCTAGCCGAGTCCAACATCGAATTTTCGGCCAAACGCCGCAGCGGGCGGCTCGGCCCGCTCAGCTGCGTTGCGCTCCGGCCGGGCACCGGCGCCGCCTATCGCCGGCACTGCGTGCTGCGCGGTCAGCGCGACGCGCAGTTCAAGATCCTGCATCTGCAGTATCGCCGCGACGTCGGCTTCGACCTGGCGGCGCACGCCGTCCGCACGGGCTAGGTCATGCGGCTTGCCGGGCTCTCGCTGCACCGTTTCGACGTGCGGTTCCGCACCGTGGTCCGTCATGCGTCCGCGGCGCGCGACCGCACCCAGTCGGTCATCGTCTCGGCGCGCACCGCGGACGGCGAGACCGGGTACGGGGAGGCCTGCCCCCGCGAATACGTGACCGGCGAGAGCGTTGCCAGCGTGCACCGCTTCTTCCATCGCCACCGCGGCGCCCTCGAGCGCTCGGTGACCGGGCTCGACACTCTGCTCGCCTGGCGCGACGCGAACGCGGACGAAATTCGCCATAACCCGTCCGCCTACGGGGCCGTCGAACTCGCCCTGCTCGATGCCATCGGCCGCAGCGAGCGGACCAGCATCGAGGCCCTGCTGGGCCTGCCACCGCTCGATGGACGCCAGCGCTACTCGGCCGTGCTCGGGGACAATCCTTGGCCGGTCTACCGGTTGCAGCTCTGGCGCTACCGGCGTGCCGGCTTCCGTGATTTCAAGCTGAAGCTGTCGCGCCATCCCGGCCGCAATCGGCGCAAGCTCGATCCCTTCGGGGGCGGGGACCGCGATTTCCGCGTGCGCGGCGACGCCAACAATCTCTGGCCCGACGCGAGAGCCTGCATCGATGCGCTCGGACCGCTCGATTTCCCGTGGTTCGCCCTCGAGGAACCCGTCGCGGCGCACGCGTTCGACGATTTCCGCGTCATCGCCCGGGCGCTGCGGACGCGCATCGTGCTCGACGAGAGTTTCCTCGATCGCAAGCAGCTGCCGCGTCTCGCGGCGGACGCGGGCACGTGGATCCTGAACTGCCGCGTCTCGAAGCTGGGCGGCCTGACGCGCGCGGTCGAGATCGTCGCCGAGGCGCGGCGGCGCGGCCTCGCGGTGATCGTCGGCGCCCATGTCGGCGAGACGAGTATCCTGACCCGCGCCGGGCTCTCGCTCGCGCAGGCCGCCGGCGATGCCCTGGTGGCGCAGGAGGGCGCGTTCGGGACCCACCTGCTGCGCCGCGACGTCGTGCAGACTCCCATCATGTTCGGCGACGGCGGCGTCATACCGCCGCACTGCATGCCGCGGGCCGCGGCGCCGGGGTCCGGACTGGCGGTCGACCCGCGCAGCCTTTCCCCGGCCTGAGGGGCCGGCGCCGCGCTCACGCCAGCAGCGCGTAAATCCCGAATCCGACCAGGGCGCCGCCGGCGATCCGGCGGGTCCATGCCAGGGCCGCCGTCGGTAATCTTGCGCCCAGGCTGCCGCCGAGCCAACCCAGCACCAGCCACCACAGGGCGGAGCCGGCGAACACGCCGGCGACGAATACCGCGCCCTGCGCCGGCGAAGCGAGGTCGGGAACCAGCCCGAGGCCGACGATCACCGCGGCAAAGGTCAGCACCGTCGCCGGGTTGGCGAGCGTCAGCAGCAACGTGCCGGCGTAGGCGCCCAGCTGACCGCGCAGCGTCGAGGGGTCGGGCGGGCCGCCCCGGTGCGACAGGTCCCGCAGCCCCAGAGCGATCAGGACGAGCCCGGCGACCGCACCTAACCACGTGGCTTTGGCGATCAGCGGCGCGGCGATCCCCAGGGCGAAGGCGGCGACCGCGGCGTAGATCGCGTCCGCCGTCGCGGCCCCGAGACCGGCGACGACCCCGGCGGCCATGCCGTGGGCGAGGCTGCGGCGCAGGCAGAGCAGCCCGATCGGCCCGAGCGGAACCGCCAGCAGCAGGCCGATCCCGACCGCCTTCAACAGGATGAGCAGCAAGACCGACGGCACGACACGCGACTCCTTCGCCAAGAAAGGGATTGGTACTTCAGATTAGAAGGCCAATCGGCAAGTTGAAATGACGAATCAAAGGCGATATACGTATTTTTCAAAAGAAAATCATTCGAAACTCTGGAACGACATGAATTTCGAAAGCGAGCTCGACGAAACCGGCCGGACGATCCTGACAACGCTCCAGCGCGAGGGTCGCATCGCGTTCAGCGAGCTCGGCCGCCGCGTCGGACTCTCCGCGCCGGCAGTCGCGGAGCGCGTGCGCCGCATGGAGGATATCGGCCTAATAACCGGTTACCGCGCGCTCGTCGACCGGCGCCGGCTTGGCTGGGTCATGACCGCCTTCATCCGCGTCACTTGCGCGGGCGACAAATACCAGGCGGTGCGGCGCCTCGCGATCGACCTGCCGGAGATCATCGACTGCCACCACATCACCGGTGAGGACTGCTTCTTCGTCAAGCTGGTGGTCCGATCCGTCGACCATCTCGAACAGGTCGTGGACCGGTTTCGCGGTCTCGGGCGCTCCGTCTCGTCGGTCGTCCTGTCGACGACCGTGGAGGACAAGGCTCCCGCCGTGCCCCCGGTTCGCGATCGGTGATGCGTGTGCGGGCCTTGGCCGCGCCCGCGTCGTTGTGGCAGAGTCGCGCGCCGTAGCGCGGTGGCACGGGGCAAGAGGGCAATACAGATGGCATTCTGGTTGATGAAGTCGGAACCGGCGGCGTGGTCGTGGGACGACCAGGTCAAGGCGGGGGCGGCCGAGTGGGACGGGGTGCGCAACCACCAGGCGGCGAACAACATGAAGGCGATGCGGCGCGGCGACCTGGCGTTCTTCTATCACTCGGGCGACGAGAGGCGCATCGTCGGCATCGTCGAGGTGGTGCGGGAATACTATCCCGACCCGAGCGACGCGTCCGGCCGCTTCGGCATGGTCGACGTCAAGGCGGTCAAGCCGATGAAAAAACCCGTCGGGCTCGCCGAAATCAAGGCGGAACCGCGGCTGCAGGAGCTCGCCCTGGTGCGTCAGTCCCGGCTCTCGGTGGTGCCGGTGGACGACGCGTCATGGGCGCTCATCTGCCGCATGGCGGAAACCGGCTGATGGGTCGTGTGCTGTGCCGGCTCGACGACATTCCGGACGGCGAGGGCGTGGGGTTCGAGCTGGCGGCGGACGAGGCCGCCGTGCTGGCGGACGGCATCCGCGACGTGTTCGTCGTGCGCCGCGGCGGTCGCGTCTACGGATACGTTAATTCATGCCCGCATACCGGCACCCCGCTGGACTGGGTCGAGAACCAGTTCATGACGCGCGAAAAGGCGCGCATCCTCTGCGCGACCCACGGTGCCGAGTTCGTCGTCGAGGACGGGCGCTGCGTCGGCGGGCCGTGCGAGGGCGACAGCCTGCGGCCGATTGCCGTGGTCGTCGACGACGGTGAGGTCCGCCTCGCCTGAGACGACCCCGCAGCGCCTGCCTGCCGGTCGCCGGCCGTGCGGTTGTAACCGACCCGCAATCTGAGCATGATGCGACGCGGGGCGTGGCGCGGCCCGGTCGATTCGCCTCCAACCGCATAGGTCCGGTCCGCGCCTGAAGGCTTGAGTGCCGCACGAAATATGAGCATTATGCCGCGCGCCCGGCACCGCACGGTTGGCACGGGCGAAGATCGCGAGAACGATTTGCTCGAACAGGGAGAGCTGAGACATGTCGGAGATCCAAATCCACCCCGTGCCCGCCGAGGTTGCGAAGAGGGCCCATATCGACAAGGCCGGCTACGAAAAGTTGTACAAGGCGTCGATCGACGATCCCGCGGCCTTCTGGGGCGAGCACGGCAAGCGGATCGACTGGATCAAGCCCTACACGCAGGTCAAGGACGTCGATTACACGCGAAACGTCCATATCAAATGGTTCCATGACGGGACCCTGAATGCGTCGGCGAACTGCATCGACCGGCATCTGCCGAAGCGCGCGGACCAGGTGGCGATCATCTGGGAGGGCGACGATCCGAACGACAGCAAGAAGATCACCTACCGCGAGCTCGGCGAACACGTCGGACGGCTGGCCAACGCCTTGAAGGGCCGCGGCGTCAGAAAGGGCGACCGGGTCACCATCTACATGCCGATGATTCCCGAGGCGGCGTACGCGATGCTCGCCTGCGCCCGCATCGGTGCGATCCACTCGGTGGTCTTCGGCGGTTTCTCGCCCGACTCGCTCGCCGGCCGCATCCAGGACTGTGATTCGAACTGCGTGATCACCGCCGACGAGGGCCTCCGCGGCGGCCGCAAGGTCCCGTTGAAGGCGAACACCGACGAGGCGCTCAAGCGCTGTCCGACGGTCGAGACGGTCCTCGTCGTCAAGCGCACCGGCGGCAACATCAATTGGGTCGACGGTCGCGACGTCTGGTATCACGAGGCCTGCGGCGCCGCCTCGGCCGACTGTCCGCCGGAAGAGATGAACGCCGAGGACCCGCTGTTCATCCTCTACACGTCGGGCTCGACCGGCAAGCCCAAGGGCGTGCTGCATACGACCGGCGGCTACATGGTGTACGCATCGATGACGCACCAGTACGTTTTCGATTATCACGACGGTGACATTTACTGGTGCACCGCTGACGTCGGCTGGGTCACGGGCCATACGTACATCGTGTACGGGCCGCTGGCCAACGGCGCCATCACGATGATGTTCGAGGGTGTGCCGAACTATCCCGATTCCTCGCGCTTCTGGCAGGTCTGCGACAAGCACAAGGTCAACACCTTCTATACCGCGCCGACGGCGATCCGCGCGCTGATGCGCGAAGGCAACGGACCGGTCGAAAAGACGAGCCGCAAGTCGCTGCGCCTGCTCGGCACCGTCGGCGAGCCGATCAATCCGGAAGCATGGGAGTGGTACTACAATGTCGTCGGCGATCGCCGCTGTCCGATCGTCGATACCTGGTGGCAGACCGAGACCGGCGGGATCCTGATCACGCCCCTGCCGGGGGCAATCGACCTCAAGCCCGGGTCGGCCACGCTGCCGTTCTTCGGTGTGCGACCCGAGATCGTCGATGCGGACGGCAAGGTCCTGACCGGGGCCTGCGAGGGCAACCTCTGCATCGCCGACTCGTGGCCCGGCCAGATGCGTACGGTGTTCCGGGACCACGACCGGTTCGTACAGACGTACTTCTCGACCTACAAGGGCAAGTACTTCACCGGCGACGGCTGCCGGCGCGACGAGGATGGCTATTACTGGATCACCGGCCGCGTCGACGACGTCATCAACGTCTCCGGCCACCGCATGGGGACGGCCGAAGTCGAGAGCGCGCTCGTCGCCCATCCGAAGGTGGCGGAGGCGGCGGTCGTCGGCGCTCCCCACGACATCAAGGGACAGGGGATCTACGCGTACGTGACGCTCAACGCCGGCGAGCAGTCGTCCGACGACCTGCGCAAGGAGCTCGTGCAGTGGGTCCGCAAGGAAATCGGTCCGATCGCATCGCCGGACTGGCTGCAATGGGCCCCCGGCCTGCCCAAGACCCGGTCCGGCAAGATCATGCGCCGCATCCTGCGCAAGATCGCCGAGAACGACTATTCGAACCTCGGCGATACGTCGACGCTCGCCGATCCGGGGGTGGTCGACGACCTGGTCGAAAACCGGCAGAACCGGGGCTGACCGCCTTCGATAGCGGCAAACGGGGCCGGCGTCGCCGCCGGCCCCGCATCGCCTCTGCAGGGCCGCGAAACGGTTCAAATCCGGGCCGGAGCACGGTACTCTCGCAGCCATGACCCCGGCCTTCACGCATGTCGCACTGCACGTCCGTGATCTGCGGGCCTGCGTCGCGTTCTACCGCGAATTCTGCGGCCTCAAGGTCGTGCACGAGCGCGGCGGCGACGACGCGCGGGATGGCGGCCACGTCGTCTGGCTGGCACAGCCCGGCCGCGAGCAGGAGTTCATATTCGTGCTTCTTCCGGGTGGACCGGGCCGCGATCAGGCGGAGGGCGACTACAGCCATTTCGGCTTCGCGCTCGACAGCCGCGCCGCGGTCGACGCGATCGCGGACAAGGCACGTACAGCCGGCTGCCTGGTCTGGGAGCCGCGCGACGAATCCTACCCCGTCGGCTACTATTGCGGCGTGCGCGATCCGGACGGCAACGCCGTGGAATTCTCGTACGGCCAGCCGCTGGGTCCTGGCGCGGCGGCCGCGGGACCGGCCGAATGACGCCTCCGCAGCCAGATACCGTCGCCGCGGCCGTCCTCGCCGGTGATCGCCGCGCGCTGGCGCGCGCCATCACGCTCGTCGAATCGACGCGGGATGACCATCGCATGGCCGCCGATCGATTGCTCGAGCTCTTGCTGCCAAAGTCGGGCGGGTCGATTCGTATCGGTATTACCGGTGTCCCGGGCGTCGGCAAATCGACGTTCATCGAGACCTTCGGCATGCACGTGATCGGCGAGGGTCACAAGGTCGCGGTGCTCGCGGTCGACCCGTCGTCGCGGCGCTCTGGCGGCTCGATCCTCGGCGACAAGACGCGGATGGAGGAACTCTCGCGCAGCCCCGCCGCGTTCATTCGCCCGTCGCCGGCGGGAACGACGTTGGGTGGGGTCGCGCGGCGCACGCGCGAGGCCATGCTCGTCTGCGAGGCGGCCGGGTTCGACGTCATCATCGTCGAGACCGTCGGCGTCGGCCAGTCCGAGACGGCGGTCGCCGACATGACGGACCTGTTCCTGCTGCTGCTGCTGCCCGGCGGCGGCGACGAGCTGCAAGGCCTCAAGCGCGGCATCGTCGAGCTGGCCGATATCGTCCTGGTCAACAAGGACGACGGCGAACTTGCGCCGGCGGCGCAGCGGGCGGCATCGGAATACCGGGCGGCGCTGCATCTGCTCGGTGCTGGCTCACCCGACTGGCCGGTGCCGGTGGCGACCTGCTCGGCGCAGACCGGCAAGGGCATTGCGGAGGCATGGCAGCTGGTGCGGGAGTTCCGCGTCGCGATGGGCCGGGGCGACGCGATCGCGGCACGCCGCGCCGCCCAGGCGCGCGCCTGGATGTGGAGCGAGATCCGCGAGGGATTGATCGGCGCGCTGAAGGCGGATCCGACTCTGGCAAAGCAGGTAGCCACACTCGAGGAACGGGTCTCCGCCGGGCACATCGCCCCTGCCGTCGCGGCTCGCCAAATCCTGGCAGCGTCGACACGCAAGAAACGTTGAGCGGAACGCGTTCGGGCCACCAGCAACTCGGTCAAGGACGCGGGGGTTGGTGAAAGTCGCCAGGGTGACGGTGCGGCTTAATCTGACTGCGCTGCGTGTACCTATTAACCCAAGGTTAACGGCCTCGGATGCATACTGAAATCTGGCAGCCGCCGGAGCAACGACAAAAAATATGGCGGCAAGGGTAAGGGGTGCAGAACAAAGGCGGGGGGCCGGACGGTTAGGGCGTCCGACCCAATAAGCACCCCTCGATAATGAGAGGGTGGGGTTATGACAATAAAGGCCAAAGTGGCGGTCACGATCGTGACCGTTCTTGCGCTGTTTGGTGGCGCGTTGGGGATCACGGTCGACCGGACAGTTTCACAGGAAATCGAGTTACGAGAGACGGCCGAGGCAATCGGCGATATCGGGGATCGGCAACTCCCGTTGCTTTTGGCGGTCAATAGCGTGAGAGCCGATATCGCCGAAATCAAACGGCACCTGACGGCCATTGTGGCGCCGCGGCATTCGGGCGACGTTCTTGGCCTGGCCGCATTGGCGGACGATGCCGCGACAGAATTCCGAAACCACGTCGCGCGCGCCTTGGGGCTCTTCGACAAGGTCGGTGATGCGGAAGCCGGTAATCTTGCGGATGCAGCGGCGGCTCTGTCCGCTGCCGCGAGAACTTTCGAGACGTTCTATCCGGCGGCGCGACGTTCGGCCCTGGCCTACGCGAGTGGCGAACTTCCGTCGTCCGCGCTCGGACCGCCGGATATCGATACGGCGGCTCAGCCAGTCGTCCAGTCGGTCGACGATCTCGTATCCCGTGTCGAGACCGCTATCCTGCACGACCTTCGGCTCCGGTCGTCGAGAATCGCTGCCAAGGGCAATGAAAGCCGTATCGTCCTGAACTGGGTCGTGACCTTCATGCTTGCCGGCGTTGCCATTGTCGGTGGTGGCGCGATTTGGGTCTATCGCTCCGTGGCCGGCGGCCTTAATGCTCTCGGGCACGATCTCCACGCTCTACGGGAATTCGCGACCGACATCGAGAACTGGGGACGTGGGGAGCTCGAATTCGATCTGACGGAAAGGCGGCACGATGAGTTTGGAGACGTCGGTTCCGCCCTCCAGTATTTCGAATCCCACATCAGAGACGCCAGGCGGATGGCGGATGAGGAAGACGAGAAACGAAAGGCGCGGACACGCGAGGCGCAGGCGCGCGAAAAATCGATCGCGGAATTCAGCGCCGACGTGGACGACATCATCAAATCGTTGAGCGTCGCCGCCACGCAGATGCAATCAACCGCGCACCAATTGTCGACAACCGCTGAAGAGACGAGCCGCCGATCGGCAGGGGTCGCCTCTGCGTCGGCGCAGGCCTCCGCCAACGTCCAGACCGTGGCGACGGCGTCGGAGGAGCTGTCGGCATCGATCTCCGAAATTGGCCACCAGGTGAACAAGTCGAAAGAGATTGCCGCCAAGGCGGTCTCGGAGGCAGAGGTTACCAACGCAACGGTGCAGGGCCTCGCCAGCGCGGCGTCCAGGATCGGCGAAGTGGTTACGCTGATCAACGACATTGCCGGCCGCACAAACCTGCTGGCACTCAATGCCACTATTGAGGCGGCACGCGCCGGCGAGGCGGGCAAGGGCTTCGCCGTCGTGGCGCAGGAAGTCAAGAGCCTCGCCAGTCAGACCGCGCGCGCAACCGAGGAGATCTCGCAGCAGATCCTGGCCATTCAGGAAGAGACGACCGATGCTGTCGGCGCCATCGAGAAGATCCGGGACGTCATCGTCGAGATCAACGATATTTCGACAAGAATTGCGTCATCCGTTGAAGAGCAAGGCGTGTCAACGCGAGAGATCGCACGAAACATCCAGCAGGTGGCGCAAGGCACGCAGCAGGTCGACCAGAACATCGACAGCGTAAGTCGTGCCGCCAGCGAAACCGGAACCGCGGCAAGCCAGGTGCTGGGCGCATCGCAGGATCTGTCGCGGCAATCCGAGACGTTGCGTTCGAAGATCGAAAGCTTCGTTGTGCGGGTCCGCGCGGCGTGAGTCGTCAAACGGCCCGTGCAGCCCGATTGCCGCCTTGACGCCGGCGCCGCTGCTGCTCTAAAAAGGCGCGCCTGCCGGGCGGGGCCATCGCCCGGCGCACATTTTTTTTGGCCAAGGATGGGGAACCATGGCTCGACGCTGCATCATCACGGGCAAGGGCGTGCTCGCCGGCAACAATGTCAGCCATGCCAACAACAAGACCCGCCGTCGGTTTCTGCCGAACCTGCAGCGCATTTCGTTGCAGAGCGACGTCCTCGGTGAGGCGGTGCGTCTCCGCGTGACGACGAGCGCGCTCCGCACGATCGAGAAGAATGGCGGCTTGGACGCCTGGATTCTCGGCACGCCGGACCGCAAGCTCTCGACCGAGGCGCGTCGCCTCAAGCGCCGCATCGTGAAGAAGGCCGCGCAGGCGGCCTGATCCGCTCGCCGCCGCATTTTCGAGCAGGGCCCGTCTGGCTGCGGACTCGTCGGTCTTTGGCGCCGGCCGTGCGCCGACGGCGACTGGGCCGGGGCACGCGTCCGAGGCGCACTGGCACGGCCCGCGCCCGCCCGTTATTCTCGGGCCATGAGAGGTACCGGCCCGACATGACCGATTCCCGCCCGTTTCCGACCCTGCATGTCGTCGATCATCCGGTCGTCGCCGACCGTCTCGCCCGTATCCGCGATGCCGGGACGCCGCTCGCCGATTTCCGTCGGCTGATGCACGAGATCGCCCTGCTGATCGGCTACGAGATAACGCGGACCCTGGCAACGCGGCGCCGGCGCGTCACCACGCCCGTCGGCACCATCGACGCGCCGGTGCTTTCCGGACCCGCGCCGGCGATCGTGCCGGTCCTGCGCGCCGGGCTGGGCATGACGGAAGGTCTGCGGGCGCTACTGCCCGACGCGGTGGAGGGCCACATCGGTTGCCGGCGCGACGAAGCCACGAAGCAGCCGCGCGAATATCTCGTCACCCTGCCGCCGCTGGCGGGCCGTCCGGTCTTTCTGGTCGACCCCATGATCGCCACCGGCGGCACGGCGGTTCATGCGCTCGACGTGCTGCGGCGACACGGAGCGAGGCTACGGGATGTCCGGTTCATGGGCCTCGTCGCCGCGCCGGAGGGGGTGCGACGGATTGCCCGGCATTATCCCGATGTTCCGGTATGGACGGCGGCGCTCGACGAGCGCCTCGACGATGACGCGTTCATCGTGCCCGGCATCGGCGACGCCGGCGACCGCTTGTTCGGCACCGAGTAGCCGGAGCCTTGCGGCGGCTTTATGATGGACGTCGGCATGAGGGGAAATTTTCGTCGTCACGGGAGGTACTCGATGCTCGCACGCCGCGATGTGTTGAAGGGGGTCGCCAGCACGCCGCTCGCCGGCCTCTCGCTCGCCGCCGTCCTGGCCGATCCGGAACTGGCGCGTGCGGCGGCGGCCAACCTGCATGACTACACCATCAACACGCCGGGGGGCCGACGTGTCAGTGCCGCGCTGGCGATGCCGCTTGGCATGCCGGCTCCGGCCGTGATCCTGATCCACGAATGGTGGGGCCTCAACGATCAGATCAAGGCGGTCGCCGCGGAGTTCGCCAATCAGGGGTTCCTCGCCGTCGCGGTCGACCTGATGGATGGCCGGGTCGCGGCAAGCCCCGACGCGGCGCGCGCGCTGACCCGCTCGGTCATCCCGGCGGAGGCGACCGATACGCTCGTCGGCTGGGCGCAGTGGCTCAGCGTGCACGATGCCTCCAATCGCAGGCTGGGTACAGTCGGCTGGTGCTTCGGCGGCGGCTGGTCGCTGAACGCGTCGATCGCCACGCCCGTGGATGCGACGGTGATCTATTACGGCCGCGTGACGCGCAGCGCGGACGACTTGCGGAAGCTCAAGGGGCCCGTCCTGGGGCACTTCGCCACCCGCGACCGTTTCATCAACGCAGAAATGGTGTCCGCCTGGGAGGCTGAGATGGACAAGGCCGGCAAGCCGTATACGGCCCACTGGTACGACGCCGATCACGCCTTCGCCAACCCGACGAGCGCCCGCTATGACGCCGAGGACGCCGCCCTCGCCTGGCAGCGCACGCTCGCGTTCTTTCGCGCGAACCTCTGATCGCGCGCACGGTCGATGCTCTACCGCATCCTGGTTATCGCCATCGGACTCGCCTGCGGCCTCGCGGCGTCGCAGGTTCCGGAGTTCGTGCAACAGTACACGCAGCGGCTCGGCGGCCACCTCGACGCGCTGGTCCAGCAACTCACCGAGCTCGATGAGCGGGCGGCGGACGCCGGCCTCGACCGCAACGCCTATGTCGCCGCCTTGCGGCGCAGCGACGACCCCAACGCCGTGCGCGAGGGCAATTACCTCGCCACGCTGCCGGCGCGGCTCGATCGCGTCGAGACCGCCTATCTGGGGATCCGCACGGCGCCGTCGTGGAGCCGCGGGATCACCTTCTTCCGTTACTACGAGCCGAACGTCGCCGACGCGGCATGGCAGGATTTCCGTCCCGCAATACCGGCGAGCATGGAGGGTGTCGGCTATGGCGGCGCCGGTTTCGTGCTGGGGTGGGCCATACTGACGCTGGCGACGGCGCCGTTCCGACTGCGCCGGCGCGAAGGGCGGCACGCGGAAGGCTAGTACATCATCCACTTACGTGGAATCGGCACCGGCTCGCTCCCCCACCCGGCCACTCGCAGCGCACGATACCGTCGGGTGGCCGGGTGGGGGAGCGGGCTGGAGCGAACTAATCGGATTATGCTCTAGGCGTGTCGGCGGCGCGCCGCCCGGCGCTGCTGTGCGGCGGTGCTGCGCGCCGGCCGCACGCTAGTGTCCTCGTCGAACAGTTCGGTCAGCTTTTCCATCATCGTGCCGCCCAGCTGCTCGACATCCATGATCGTCACGGCGCGACGATAATAGCGGGTCACGTCGTGGCCGATGCCGATCGCGACGAGCTCCACGGGCGATCGCGTCTCGATGTATTCGATGACGTCGCGCAGATGGCGCTCCAGATAGTTGCCGGCATTGACCGAAAGCGTCGAATCGTCGACCGGCGCCCCATCCGATATCACCATCAGGATGCGGCGCTGCTCCGACCGCGCGATGAGGCGGTTGTGCGCCCACAAGAGCGCCTCGCCGTCGATGTTCTCCTTGAGCAGGCCTTCGCGCAGCATCAGGCCGAGGTTCAGGCGGGCGCGGCGCAGCGGGGCTTCGGCGGTCTTGTAGACGATGTGACGCAGGTCGTTGAGCCGTCCCGGATTGCCCGGCTTGCCATTGGCGATCCATCGCTCGCGGCTCTGGCCGCCTTTCCAGGCGCGCGTCGTGAAACCGAGTATCTCGACCTTGACGCCGCAGCGCTCGAGCGTCCGCGCCAGGATGTCCGCGCTCATCGCCGCGATGGCGATCGGGCGGCCGCGCATCGAGCCCGAATTGTCGAGCAGGAGCGTCACCACCGTGTCGCGGAACTCGGTGTCGAGCTCGCGCTTGAAGCTGAGCGGGGTCATCGGATTGGTCACCACGCGATCGAGACGCGCCGTGTCGAGCAGTCCTTCCTCGAGGTTGAATTCCCAGGCGCGCGTCTGCTTCGCCAAAAGCCGCCGCTGCAGCCGGTTGGCGAGCTTGCCGATGATCCCCTGCAGGTGGCTCAGCTGCTGGTCGAGCAGGTGCCGAAGCCGCGAGAGCTCCGCCGCATCGCAGAGCGCGTCCGCGGTCACGACTTCGTCGAACTCGTCCGTGTAGACCTTGTAGAACGGCTTCGGCGGGACATTGCTGAGATCGTGTTCCGGGCGGCGCCTGGTGCCCGGATCGCCTGGCGTCTCGCCGCCCGGCGCCGCTACCGCTTCGCCTTCGCCGGACTCACCGGAATCCTCGACCTCCATGTCGCCTTCCTGGGCGGCGAGGCTGTCCGAGAGCGCCTGCTCCATCGCGCCGCCGCCGTCACCGTCCTCGCTGACAGTGTCGGGCCCGTTATCCTCGTCGTCGCCCTGCGCATCCGTCTCCTCGCCGGCGCTCGACTCGTCCTCCTCTCCGAGCTCGATATCGAGATCGGTTATCAGCTTCCGCACGGCCTCGCAGTACGCGGCCTGGTCGTTGATATTCTTGCCGAGTTCCGTGAGTGCCCGCTTCAGCCTCGATTCCAGGCGCGGCTGCCATTTGTCCCAGGCCTTGCGTGCCGCCGGCGGCGGTGGCGCGCCGGTGAGCGCACGTCGCGCCATCAGCCGCACGATCTCCGGCATCGTGGCTTCGGTCGTGTCTTCGATCAGGCCAAATCCCTCGCGCTTGTAACGGTCCTCGAGCGCCGTTGCCAGGTTTTCAGCGACACCGGCCATGCTGCGCGCGCCGATCGCCTCTACGCGGGCCTGCTCGAGCACGTCGTAGAGCACCGGCGCCACGTCGCCCGTGGGCTTGCGGCGCGCATGCATCGTCTGATCGTGGAAGCGCAGCTTGAGGGCTGCCGCATCGGCCTCGCCGCGCACCGAGGCAACCTCTTCGGCCGGCAGCTCGCGGCTCGGCAGCGGCACCCGCACACGCGGTCCTTCGGCCTTGCCGGCGCTTTCGCTGCCGTAGACGAGCTCCGCCTCGGCGTTGCCGGCGATGGCCCGGAACGCGGCCGCGTTCGCGCGCTTGAATATATCGATCGGGTTCTCGTGGTCCGACATGCTCTAGCGCGCTCAGACCAGCGTCGCGCGCACTCCCGACTCCGCGAGCTCGGTTCCGAAGCAGCGCTGGTAGTACTCGGCCACCGTGGGGCGCTCCATCTCGTCGCACTTGTTGAGGAACGTGACGCGGAACGCGAACGCGACGTCGCCGAACAGGCTGGCGTTCTCGGCCCAGGTGATCACCGTGCGCGGCGACATGACCGTCGAGATATCGCCGTTGATGAAGCCGGCGCGCGTAAGGTCCGCCAGCGTCACCATCGCGGCGATCGTCTTGCGACCTTCCTCGGTATCGTACTGCGGCGTCTTCGACAGCACGATGCGATGCTCTTCGTCGTGCGGCAGGTAGTTCAGCGTGGTCACGATGTTCCAGCGGTCCATCTGACCCTGGTTGATCTGCTGCGTACCGTGATAGAGACCGGTCGTATCCCCGAGTCCGACGGTGTTCGCCGTCGCGAAGAGCCGGAACCAGGCGTGCGGCCGGATCACCCGGCTCTGGTCGAGCAGGGTCAATCTGCCCTCGACCTCGAGAACCCGCTGGATGACGAACATCACGTCGGGCCGGCCGGCATCGTACTCGTCGAAGCACAGGGCGCAGGGATTCTGCAACGCCCACGGCAGGATGCCTTCCCGGAATTCGGTCACCTGCTGGCCGTTGCGCAGGACGATGGCGTCTTTGCCGATCAGGTCGATGCGGCTGATGTGGCTGTCGAGGTTGACGCGCACGCACGGCCAATTGAGCCGCGCCGCGACCTGTTCGACGTGGGTCGACTTGCCGGTGCCATGATAGCCCTGGATAATGACGCGGCGGTTGTAGGCGAAGCCGGCCAGGATCGACAGCGTCGTGTCGTGATCGAAGACGTAGGCTTCGTCGATATCGGGGACGAAGTCCGAGCCCGACGAGAAGGCCGGGACATCCATGTCCGACTCGATCCCGAAGGTCTGGCGGACCGAAACCTTGATGTCCGGCGTGTCGAGGCTGTGCGCGCGCTGCGGCAGGTGTTCGTCAGATGTCTTCATGCGTCGGTCCAGTCGTCAGCGGGAGAGCTCCGGGCCTGCCGGCCGGGCCCGTCAATCGCTCAGCACCTTCTTCAATGTGCTGTAGGCCTCATTGATGTCCTTCAGCCGTTCCTCGGCCAGCTTGTCGCCGCCATTGGCATCGGGATGGTGGAGCTTCACGAGTTCCTTATATCTGGCCTTGAGGCGGGTCAAGGTCAACGGTGGTTCCAGATCGACGATGGAAAGCGCCCGCGCCTCGGCGCTGGCCGGGTGAAAGCCCGCGGTCCGCGTCCGCGCGTCGCGCCTTCCCGGCCAGCCGTCGCCGCGGCCGAAAATACCGAAACCGTCATGCAGCGCGGTCGTACCCTGGACGAAACGGCGGTAGCCGCCGACCCTCATGCCGAGCGGCCAGGTCGGCCGCTGCCACGTCGTGTCGCGCCGCGTCTCCTGCTCGATCTCCTCCGCACTCATGCCGGCATAGTAGTTCCATGCCTTGTTGTATTCGCGGATATGCTCAAGGCAGAACCATCGGTAATCATGCAGTCGGTCGCGCGACTTCGGGGCCCGGTATTCCGCCGGTTCGGCGCAATCGGGGTATTCGCAGCATTGGGGTGCCGCGCCGTGCATCGGATCGGTTCGGGATCGCTCCTGATTGCGCATCGGTATAGTATGGGTTCTGGCGTAGCTGCGTGCAAGTCCGTGCAAACCGTGCAACTTCGTGCAAAATGAGCACATTGGCCGCGCCCCGGCGGCCGCGGTCCGGCGCCGGTTTCGCCGAGGGAGAGAACCGCCGTGAGCGTTGCCGAGACGATCCGCGCCAAACTGACCGAGGCGCTCGCCCCGCAGGCGCTCGACATCGCGGACGAGTCGGCGCGCCACCGCGGCCATGCGGGCTGGCGGCCGGGCGGCGAGACGCATTTCCGCGTCAGCGTGGTCGCCGCCGCCTTCGAGGGCAAGTCGCGCGTCGAGCGCCAGCGCATGATCTACGGCATCCTCGCCGAGGAGCTGGCCGAGCAGGTGCACGCGCTGGCGCTCGAGACCCGCACGCCGGCCGAGGCCGGCACGCGCTGAGCGCCGCCGCGCGCGCCGCTCAATCGCCGGTATAGAACTCCGGATAGTGCGCCTTGACGACCGGCCCGCTGCGGTCGAGCGCGTGGCAGCTGTCGAGATGCCGCGGCGGCTGGTCCGGGTTCCGCGGCTTCTGGGTCGTCGAGCGTACCAGCGTCTGGTAGCTGACCGTCGCGATCGGGCCGAGCAGCTCGAGCAGGTGGGTGCAGCCGTGGATGCCGCCGACGCGCTGGCGCGCCTCGCGCATCCAGCCCGGGCCGATCGTCAGCCCCTTGAGTTTCCCGAACGCCGGCGCGATGTCGCCGCAGATGCTGAACGGCCCGGCATCGGTCGCCGCCTCGATGTCGCGGATCGTGTAGCGGTCATCGATGGTCACGCGCAGCCACATGTCGTGGATCGGCTCGCCGGCCTCGATCTCGCCGCGGTCCCGGTTGGGGAAGCTGTACGTCTTGGTGTCGTTCATGCGGGCCTCGATGTCCCACAGCCCGTCGGCGCGGCGGTAGCCCCGCAGCTCGATATCGCGGCTGTGGATGTGCTCGCGCGGTTCTGGCGGCGAAAGCGGCATGCCTTCCTCTCTGCTGCAGGGTCTGGCTCGCGGTGTCCGGCCCGCCGGGAACGGCCGGCCCGATGAATATGGCGGCGGCGCCCGCCAGGTCAACCGCTGCCGCCGGGATCACGGGCTCTTCGCGGCCTCGGCCGGGCGCGATGTGGGCGGCGGCGTAACGCGCACCGAGACGATCTGGTTGCGCACGCGCTTCAGGACCTCGAAGCGGAAGCCGTAGAACACGAACACCTGGCCCCGGTCGGGGATCAGCCGCGCCTCGTGCAGCACCAGACCGGCGATCGTCGAGGCCTCCTGGTCCGGCAGGTCCCAGTCGAACTCGCGGTTCAGGTCGCGCAGCGTGACCGTTCCCTCGATCACCAGGCTGCCGTCCGGCTGCGGATGCACGCCGCGCACCGGCATGTCGTGCTCGTCCTCGATTTCGCCGACGATCTCCTCGAGGATGTCCTCGAGCGTGACGATGCCCATCAGCGCCCCGTACTCGTCGACGACGATGGCGAAATGCTCGCGCCGGCTGCGGAACGCCTGCAGCTGGTCGAGCAGGCTGGTGGTGTCGGGGATGAACCAGGGCTCGCCGGTGAGATCGGAGAAATCGATGCCGGTGACGTCGCCGTCGCTGCGGCGCAGCGCGCGCAGCAGTTCCTTGGCGTGCAGGACGCCGACGATATTGTCGGGATCGCCGCGATAGACCGGGATCCGCGTATAGGGGCTGCCGAGGATCTGGTCGACGACCGCTTCCGGCTCGTCCTCCGCGTTGACCGTCACGACGTTGCGCCGGTGCGTCATGATCTCGCCGACCTCGACGTCGTCGAGGTCGAGGATGCTGCGCATCATCTGCCGCTCGTGCCGCGTCTCCGGTTCCTCCCGCTCGTGCAGATCGATGGCGCCGCGCAGCTCCTCCTCCGCCTCCTCGCGGCCGAGCTCGGCGCCCAGCTCGATGCCGAACAGGCCGAGCGTGCCGCGGACGACGATGTAGATCGCATGGGTGACCGGCGCGAACAGGAAGACGATCAGGCGGATCGGCGACGCCACCCGCAGCGCCATCCGGTCGGCGTGCGACATGGCGTAGGTCTTCGGCAGCACCTCGGAGAACACGAGCACGAGGAGCGTCATGACGAGCGTCGCGTAAACGATCCCGGCCTCGCCGAAGACACCCAGCAGCAGGCTCGTCGCCAGCGCCGAGGCCATGATGTTGACGAGGTTGTTGCCGAGCAGGATGGCGCCGATCAGCCGCTCGGTGCGGATGCGCAGCCGCAGCACCGTATCGGCCCGCGTCTCGCCCTGCTTCGAGAGCGAGTGCATGCGCGCGCGGGAGGCGGCGGTGAGAGCGGTCTCCGAGCCCGAGAAAAAGGCCGAGAGCACGAGCAGGACGAAGATCGCGCCCGTCATCCAGAGCCATTGCGTGGTCATGCTGCGATCGCTCCCTCGATAAAGGCGGCCAGTTCCGCCGCCGGGACGTCGTCGGCGATGAAGGCCTCGCCGATGCCGCGGACCAGGATGAAGGTCGGTGAGCCGCTTTTCACTTTCTTGTCTTTCATGATGTGGGCGATGAGCCGCTGCGGATCCCACAGCACCGCCGGTGCGAATTCGGTTCCCGTCGGCAGCCCGACCGCCGCCAGGTGCCGGCGCACCCGATCGGCTTCGCGCGGGCGGCAGAGGCCGAGACGAACCGACATGTCGAAGGCCATGACCATGCCGATGGCAACCGCCTCGCCGTGCAGCAGCGTGTCGCTGAATCCCGTCTCCGCCTCGAGCGCGTGCCCGAACGTGTGGCCGAGATTGAGCAGCGCGCGCCGGCCGGCCTCACGCTCGTCGGCGGTGACGATCGCGGCCTTGGCGCGGCAACTGGTGACGACGGCGCGACGGATCACCTCGCGGTCGCCGTCGAGCAGGTCCGAGCCGTGCCCCTCGAGCCAGCGGAAGAAGGCTGCATCGCCGATCAGTCCGTACTTCACGACCTCCGCGTACCCTGCCTGTAGCTCGCGCCGCGGCAGGGTTTCCAGCACGCCGCTGTCGGCCAGCACCAGGCGCGGCTGATGGAACGCGCCGACGAGATTCTTGCCGTGCCGCGTGTTGATGCCGGTCTTGCCGCCGACCGAGCTGTCGACCTGCGCAAGCAGCGTCGTCGGCACCTGTATGAAGTCGATGCCGCGCAGCGCGACGGCGGCTGCGAACCCCGTGAGATCGCCGACGACGCCACCGCCGAGGGCGACGAGCGTGCTGTCGCGCTCGATGCCGAGCTCGAGGATTTCGCCGATCAGTCGCTCCAGATGCGCGAAATCCTTGCTCTGTTCCCCGGCCGGCAGGACGACGGCCTCGGCCCGGATTCCGGCGTCGCCAAGCGAGCGCACGAGCATCTCCAGATAGAGCGGCGCGACGTGCGTGTCGGTGACGACGATGACCCGCTCGTGGCGCAGCACCGGCGCCACGTGGCTGCCCGCCTCGGCCAGGACCGTGTCGCCGACGACGATATCGTAGCTGCGCGTGCCGAGCTCGACCCGCACGGTCTCAGGCATGATCAAGCTCCGTCTCCCTCGGCAAGATAGTCGGCCAGGACCTCGATGACGCGGTCGACGGTCGCGTCGATCGGTCCTTCTTTGCTGTCGACGACGATATCCGCTTCAGCATAGACCGGATAGCGCAGCTTCATCAGTTCCTCCAGCGTTCCTCTCGGATCCGTCGTCCTGAGCAGCGGCCGGTGGCTGCGCCGGTTCACCCGCCTGAACAGAACGTCGAGATCGGCGCGCAGCCACAGCGAGATGGCCTGCTCGCGGATCAGCGCCCGCGTCGTCGGATCCATGAAGGCGCCGCCGCCGGTCGCCAGGACGTGCGCGGGCTCGGTCGTCAGGAGCCGCGCGATCACGCGGCGCTCACCGTCCCGGAACGCCTCCTCGCCGTGCGAATCGAAGATCTCCTGGATCGTGCTTCCCGCCGCCGCTTCGATTTCGCTGTCCGCATCGATGAACGGGACACCGAGCCGCGCCGCGACCCGGCGTCCGACCGCCGACTTGCCGGCACCCATCAGGCCGATGAACACGAGCGGCCTGGTCAGTTGGGGAATCGAAGCCTTGCGCATCACCGCGACAACCGGGCCACGGCCGGCCCTCGGCCGTTGCGGCTATCCTGTCAAATAATTACACTGTCGCAGAATTGCCATAGTCGATGGCTAGCGTAAACCCCGAACCGCCCGAAGGAAGCGTGGCCGTGACCTTCCTGTGCGTACCCGTGCCAGCAAATCCGACACGTTCGCGGATCCGATGAACCGATACCTGATAGCCGGCTTCGCCGTCCTCGGGCTCCTGATCCTGGGAGGCCTGATCGCTCTCGGGACGATGGACATTCCCGCCCCCGAAGAGACGGTCGAGACGCAGATCGATGCCTCGCGTTTCACGCGTTGAACCCTGTCTGGCGGCCGCAGCCGCTCTCGTCGTACTGACATTCGCCGCATCGCCGGTCCGTGCCGATACCGTCCCGGGCGATCCGCCCCGCCTGGCCCAGCTGCGCGATGCCGCCCCCCCGGGCGAGGAGCCGACGCTGCCGCTGCAGCTCGCCCCCGACGAGGAAGATCCGGCCGCCGCGATACTGGACGCCGACCCCGCCGCGCCGGGCGAATCGCAGATCGAGGTCGGCGTGCTCGCGACGCTCGATCCGGATTCCGGCGGCACGCTCGAGGAATCGATGGGCGGTCTCGGCGCCGACATGTGGTCCGGAACGCCACGCGCGACGATCCTCCGGCTGCTGCCGCAGCTGCCGGCGCGTCACGAATCGCCGGCGCTGCACGACCTTGCCCGGCGTCTCCTGCTCTCGACCGCGATCGCGCCGCCGAGAGAACCCGGCGATCCGCCGACCAGCCTGATCGGCGTGCGCGTGGAGCGCCTCGAGGCGATGGGCCTGACGGGCGCGGTCGTCGACATGATCGCGATCGCCCCGAATCGAAACGAGGACCCCAACCTGCTGCGCGCGGTGATCGACAACCGCTTGCTGCTGGGCGACAACAAGGGGGCCTGCGCGACCGCAGGCGAGGCCAAGGACGTCCTCGCCCGGCCCTACTGGGACAAGGTCACCGTGTTCTGTCAGGCGGTCGCCGGCGATCGGGCGGCGGCGACGTTCGGCGCCAACATGCTGGCCGAAGGCGGCGGCGTCGAGGATCCCGCCTTCTTCACGCTGGCCGAGGGACTTTACGCCGGCACCAAGGTCAGGATCGACAGCCTGCCCGACCCGTCGCCGCTGCACGTCGCGATGGCGCGCGAAGCCGGCACCCGGCTGCCGGCCGATGTGCTGGAGACGGAATCGCCGCTGCTGCTGCGCGCGCTTGCCGACAGCCCGACGGTGACGCCGGCGATGCAGCTCGACGCGGCCGAGCGCGCCGCGATGGCCGGCGCGATCGGACCGCGCCTGCTGGCGGACCGTTACGCCGCGCTGCCGTTCGGTGCCGACGAGCTGGCACGGGCGATCAGCCGCGCCGACGACGACCGGACCGCGGTCGAGCGTGGGCTGCTGTACCAGGCATCGAACCTTCACGAGGTTCCCGTGGCGCGGGCCTCTGCGGTGCAGAAGGCGCTGCGCGTCGCCGTTGACGACGGCATGTACCTGCTGGCCCTGAGTGTCTACCGGCCGCTCCTGGAGACGTTCAAGCCGACGTCGGAGCTCGCGTGGTTCGCCGCGGATGCGGCGCGCGCTCTCTACGTGCTGGGTCGCCCCGATCTTGCGGAGGAGTGGGTGGGCCTGCTGCGCCGCGCCGACGAGGATCCTGCGCAGCAGGCGGAAGCCGACCTGCTGTGGCCGCTCGCCCGGCTGGCCGACGACGCGCCGGATACGGAACCCGAATCGATCGATCGCTGGCTCGCGGCCCTGCAGGAGGCGAGCGGGCCGGAGTGGAGCCAGCGCGCGGGCGTCGCCTTCACGCTGCTCGAGGCGCTCGAAAAACCGATACCGGACCGGCACTGGACCTCCCTCCTCGACCAGACGTCGCGCGCCAACGTGCTCGACGCCGACCCGGCCTATCTGCGGGCCTTCCGCCTCGCGGTTGCCGACGGCCGGCGCGGCGAGGCGGTGCTGCTGTCGCTGTTGCTGCTCGGCGCGCCGGGGGTCGGCTATGCCGGACCGACGCTGCTCGCCGAGATCATCGGCGGTCTGCGCGCGGTCGGTCTGGCGGGCGACGCGCGCCGGCTGGCGATCGAGGCGGCGGTGGAAGGGGGATTGTGACGACGCCGGACCGGGAGAGCTTTCTCGAGATGCTTGCCGCGGAGCGCGGTGCGGCCGCCAACACGCTGGCCGCCTACGGGCGGGATCTCGATGGCTACCTGGCCCATCTGGCCGAACGCGGGCGTGATGCGCGCGACGCCACGGCGGAGGACGTGCGATCCTGGCTCGAGGCGATGTCGCGCGCCGGAATGGCGTCGAGCACCAGCGCGCGGCGGCTGTCGTCGATCCGGCAGTTCCACCGCTTTCTCGTGGCGGACGGGCGGCGGACCGACGATCCGACGACGACGCTGGACAGTCCGCGCCGCCGCCGGCCGCTGCCCAAGGTGCTCGGTGAGGACGAGGTCGAACGGCTGCTCGAGGCCGCCCACGGCGATACCGGGCCGGCGGGACGTCGCGCGACGGCGATGCTCGAGCTGCTCTATGCCACGGGCCTGCGTGTCTCCGAGCTCGTCGGCCTGCCCTTCGCCGCGGTGGCGCGCGAGCGCGATTTCCTGATCGTGCGCGGCAAGGGCGGCAAGGAACGGCTCGTGCCGCTGACCGCGAAGGCGCTCGAGGCGCTCGCCGCGTACCGCGCGGTACGGCACGTCTTCATCCCGCCCGGCGCCGAGTCGCGCTGGCTGTTCCCGTCGGGCGGTCGCTCGGGCCACCTGACGCGGCAGCGATTCGGCCAGATGCTCAAGGACCTCGCGGTTCGCGCCGGCCTGTCCCCGGCGCGCGTGAGCCCGCACGTGCTGCGTCACGCCTTCGCCAGCCACCTGTTGGCGCACGGCGCCGACCTGCGCGCGGTGCAACAGATGCTGGGCCATGCGGACATCTCGACGACGCAGATCTATACGCACGTGCTGGCGGACCGTCTCGCCCGGCTGGTCGGCGAGAAACATCCGCTGGCGCGGCGGGACCGGCTACGGGGATCCGGCTAGCGCATTATCCGGTCGGTTCGTTCCAGCCCGCTCCCCCACACCGCCACCCAACGGTACCGCACGCTGTGGGTGGCCGGGTGGGGGAGCGGGCCGCTGCCGATGCCACGCAAACGGATGATGGACCAGCGCTCAGGTTTCCTCGAGGTGCGCCCGGTGCTCGACCGGCGGTTCCAGCTTCCAGCCCGAACGGGCGCGCTGCCAGAAGAGCCAGAGGCCGCCGGCCACGAGCAGGCCGCCGAGGGTGGGCCGGGGGACGCCGCCCATCATGACCAGCGGCGGCGCCACCGCAAGGCAGAGCAGCGGCATGAACACGAGCGTCCACGGCTTGTGTCCGCGTGCGCGCTGGTACCAGGGGAAGATCGCCGAGAACACCGCGATCGTCAGGAAGAACAGCGACCAGGGCCGGGTCACGAACTCGGTCAGATCATCGCTGATCGCGACGGCGCGCGACAGGTTGATCTCGGCGATGTTGCCCAGCACGACGCCGAGTATCATCGGTGCCAGCGGGAACCCTAGAACGCGCATCGTGTAGCCCAGCAGCCCGAACCAGAACAGCGTCCAGACGTCGAACTCGACATTGTGCAGCGAGAACACGCCGATCGCGCAGTAGATCAGGATCACGGCGGCCAGCGAATACATCGGCACGCGCGTCACCAAGAGGAACGCGCGCAGCGCGATCGCCTGGGTGCCCAGCATGATGAAGTTGGCCAGGAAGAATGCGATGAAGATGCTGTACGCCAGCACCGGCTGATCGCCGATGAAGGAGGGGCTGGGCACGACATCGTGGATCAGCAGCGCGCCGAGCATGACCGCGGTGACCACGTCGCCGGGGATGCCGAGCGCCATCATGGTGATCAGCGCGCCGCCGGCGGTGGCGTTGTTCGCCGATTCCGAAGCGACGATGCCGTCCGGGATGCCGGTACCGAATTTCTCGGGCGTGCGCGACGCCTTCTTGGCCTGGTCGTAAGCGAGGATGTTCGAGATCGATCCGCCGGCCGCCGGCAGGATGCCGGTGAAGGTGCCGATCAGCGACGACCGGACGAGGTTGACCCAGCGCCCGGCGATCGCCCTGACCGCGGCCAGATGTTCGACCCGCACCGCCTTGGCGCCTTTCTCCATCAGCGGCTTGCGGGCGCTCGCGGTGTCCTGGACGTCGCTCATGAGCTGGCTGAAAGCGAACAGCCCCACCAGCACCGGCAGGAAGGCGAAGCCCTGTTTGAGGGCGTCGGTGCCGAAATTGAAACGGGCGACACCGTTGATCTGGTCCTCGCCGATGGTCGCGACGAGCAGGCCGAGCGCACCGGCGATCAGGCCCTTGGTCAGGTTCTCGCCGGCCAGGCTGGCGGTGATCGTCAGCGCGAAGACGACCAGCGAGAAATAGTCCCACGGGCCGAACTCGAGCCCGATCCGCGCCAGCTGCGGCGCCAGGGTCACGAGCAGCACGGCGCTCAGGATGCCGCCCAGGAAGGATGACCACACGCCGATGCCGAGCGCCAGCCCGGGGCGGCCCTTGCGCGCCATCGGGAACCCGTCGAACGTCGTCGCGACGGAGGACGGCGTGCCCGGGATGCCGGTCAGGATCCCCGACATCAGCCCGCCCGAGAGGCCGCCGACGAACACGCCGATCATGGTCGAGAGCCCCTCGATCGTGGACAGGCCGAAGGTGAACGGAAGCGTGAGCACGACCGCCATCGTGATCGTGAAGCCCGGGATGGCGCCGGCGATCAGCCCGGCGAGCACGCCCAGCGCCATGAGCAGCAGAATCTTGATCTCGAGGACCGCGCCGAACGCCGCGACGGTGTTTTCGATCAGCATCGCGCCGTCCTACCAGACGCTCAGCAGCATGCCTTCGGGCAGGATGACCCGGAGCGCGTAGGTGAAGATGGCCCACATCGCGCCCACCGAGACGACGGCGACCGCGGCGTGGAGCGCGATCGTCCTCGGCGTGCGCTCGCCGAGCACGGTGAGCGCGGCGAAGACGAAGAGGATGCCGCCCAGCAGCATGCCGAAAATGTCGAGCGTCAGCAGGAACGCCAGAAACAGCGCGTAGCACCAGATCGCGTTGCGGTAGCGCGCGAGGAAGCCCGGCCGCGCCTCCGTCGCGGCCGCCGGCGGCGCGGCGCGGACCGACTGGAAGAGATAGATGAGCGAGAGGATGAACAGCAGGGCGAGGATCAGCTGCGGCCAGACCTCGGCGCCGATCGTCGCGTACGTCGTCTCCTCGATCCGCAGGCTGGCGGCGAACAACACGCCGCAGAACAGCAGCAGGATCACGGCCACGATCGTGTCGCGGTTGAGCCTTCTCACGATGCGTCTCCCGCCGGCGGACGCGCAGCGCCGACGCGAATGGCCCGGCCCGCGCGGGCGGGACGGGCCATCCGCGTCCGGTTCGCCGCTCAGCCCTTATACATGCCGACGTTGATGGCGATCTGCTTCCACTTCTCGAAGGTCTTCTCGAAGTAGGCGCGATAGTCGTCGCCGGCGAGGAACGGCATCGACGACCCCTTGGCCTCCATCTGCTTCTGCACGCCGGGGTCGGTCGCGACCTTCCGCATCAGATCGCTGTAGTAGTCCACGACCTGCTTCGGGGCGCCCTTGGGCAGGACGACGCCGCGATCGACGCCGATGACGAGATCGTAACCCTGCTCCTTCGCCGTCGCGACGTCGGGGATCTCGGGATTGCGCTCTTCCGTCGTGATCGCCAGCGCCTTCAGCTCGCCGGTCTGGATGTATTTCTTGGCGGCGGCGAGGTTGATCTCGCCGATATGGATGTTGTTGGCGAGCAGGGCGGTCATGCGCTCGCGCGTGCCGTCGTACGAGATATGCTTGAATTCCACGCCCGCCGCGTCCTGCAGCTCGAGCATGGCGAAATGGCTCGTCGAGCCCAGCGTGCCGCCCGCCAGAACCTCGTTCGGGTGGTCCTTCGCGTAGGCCGCCAGTTCCTTGAGGTTGTTGTACGGCACCTTGGCGTTGGCGCCGTAGATGGTCGGCGTGCGGGTCAGCAGCGCGACCGGTTCGAACGCGTCCCAGGTGAAATCCACGCGGCCGGTCAGGAAGCTGCTGAGCGCGCTCTGGTGAATCGCGAACAGCGTGCAGCCGTCCGGCTTCGCCTTGACCGCTTCCTTGGCGCCCTTGTTGCCGCCCTGGCCGCCGATATTGACGACCTGGATCTGCGGATCGGCGCCGTGCTTGTTCGCCGCTTCGACGATGATCCTGAAGATCACGTCGGTGCCGCCGCCGGCGCCCCACGGCACGATCAGCTTCGCCGTACCGCAGGGAATCTCCGCCGCCGCGGCCGGCGCGCCGGCCATGGTGGCGAGGGCCGCTGCCGTCGCCAGCCCGAAAAGCGATCTGCGTATCATGATGCCTTCTCCCATCGCTGCATCCAGTCGATGCCTTGTTTCGTTGTTGTTCACTCGACGGTCGCCGGCGCCGCAACGGCCCGGGCATCTCGGGCCGCCTCGATACGCGGCTCGCCCGTTCGCCCGGCCCGGCTGTAACCACCCCGACGACTGCGCACGCAGGCTTGATCTGCGCGGCGGCGATACCCTAGCCTATCGCCCGGCGATTTGCCAACCGCGGGCGCCTTGTCCGCCCGCACGCACGTTTCGCAGGACCATTGCATGTCGGAATCCCTCGGCGTTGCCATCGGCGGTTTCGGCGCGATCGGCATGGCCGTCGCGCGGCGGCTCGACGCGGGCATCGCCGGCCTGCACCTGGCGGCCGTATCGGCGCGCGATCGCGGTGCGGCCGCCCGGCGCATGGAGGATTTCGCCGGGCCGGTCCCGGTGGTCGCCGCCGGCGAGCTCGCCCGGCACGGCGACATCGTCGTCGAATGCGCGCCGCCGGGCGTCTTCGCCGAGATCGCCGAGCCCGCGCTGCAGGCCGGGCGGATTCTCGTGCCGCTGAGCGTCGGCCAGCTGCTGCTGCATCCCGACTACGAGGCGCTGGCCCGCGACCGCGGTGCGCGCATCGTCGTGCCGACGGGGGCGCTGCTCGGCCTCGACGCCGTGCGGGCCGCCGCGGAGGGGCGCATCGAATCGGTCACGATGGTGACGCGCAAACCGCCGGCGGGCCTCGCGGGCGCCCCCTATCTCGAGGAGAACGGCATCGCGCTCGACGGGCTGTCGCGGCCGCTGCGCGTCTTCGCCGGCAATGCCCGCGAGGGAGCGCGCGGCTTTCCCGCCAACGTCAACGTCGCCGCCGCGCTCAGCCTCGCCGGCATCGGGCCGGACCGGACGCGCCTGGAGATCTGGGCCGATCCGGGGGTCGAGCGGAACACGCACACGATCCGGGTCGAGGCGGACAGCGCCCGTTTCGAGATGACGATCGAAAACGTGCCGTCGGCGGAAAATCCCCGGACCGGCCGCATCACCGCGCTGAGCGTGATCGCGACCCTGCGCGGGCTGACCGCGACGCTGCGCGTCGGCAGCTGAGGCGGGCCGTCGCCGGCGCCGCTTTTCGTTGACATGCCGCCGCCGCGGCGTGCATTTTGCAGTGCAACATAAGCGGCGGCAACGCGAGGGTGAGGAGAGGTGCGACATGAGCTTTACCGTCGTCGATGAGGTCGTGCCGCGCCTCAACCGCAGCGAGCTCGCGGTACCGGGCAGCCGGCCGGAGCTGTTCGAGAAGGCGGCGCGGTCCGCTGCCGACGTCGTGTTTCTCGATCTCGAGGACGCGGTGGCGCCCGACGAGAAGGAAAAGGCGCGCAAGAACATCATCGAGGGGCTCAACGAGATCGACTGGGGCAAGAAGGTCGTCTCGCTGCGCATCAACGGGCTCGACACCCACTACATGTACCGCGACGTCGTCGACGTGCTCGAGCGGACCGGCGAGCGCCTCGACCTGATCATGATCCCGAAGGCGGGTACCGCCGCCGACATCTATGCGCTCGATATGCTGGTCACGCAGATCGAGAGCGCGACCGGCCGCGGCAAGCGCGTCGGCTTCGAGATGATCATCGAGACCGCGCTCGGCATGATGAACGTCGAGGCGATCGCGGGCGCGAGCCCGCGCAACGAATCGCTGCATTTCGGGGTCGCCGACTACGCCGCCTCGACCAAGGCGCGGACGACCGGCATCGGCGGTCCGCATCCCGATTACGGCGTGCTGACGGGCGGCGCCGGCGACGCCGCCCGCGACTACCACTGGGGCGACATGTGGCATTACGCCACCGCCCGCATGGTGGTCGCCGCCCGCGCCAACGGCCTGCGCGCGATCGACGGACCGTTCGGCGATTTCTCCGACGCGGACGGCTTCCGGGCCCAGGCGAGGCGCGCCGCGGTGCTCGGCTGCGAGGGCAAGTGGGCGATCCATCCGAGCCAGATCGCGCTGGCCAACGAGGTCTACAGCCCGTCCGAGGCGGAAGTGGCGCAGGCGCGGCGCATTCTCGAGGCGATGGCGCAGGCCCAGAAGGAGGGCAAGGGGGCCGTTGCGCTCGACGGCAGGTTGATCGATATTGCCTCGATCCGGCAGGCCGAGGTGCTGGTGCGCACCGCCGAGCAGCTCGCGGCCGACTAGGGGCGCCGGCACGCGCCCGGGTTGTCCGCTGGCGCCATGGCGCCACCTTTGTTCGCCGGGCCGGTTCGTGTTAGGAATTTGTTAAGGGCCGCTCCGATATGTCGATGAGGCTGCGCAACCGCCGCCCAGGGAGACTTCGATGAAGACGTTCCTCGATTTCGAAAAGCCCATCGCCGAGCTGGAAGGCAAGATCGAGGAATTGCGGCACCTGTCCGACGTCGGCGACCTCAACATCGCCGACGAGGTCACGAAACTCACCAACAAGGCGCAGCGCATGCTGCGCCAGACCTACGAGAAGCTCGACCCGTGGCAGAAGGTGCAGGTGGCGCGGCATCCCGAGCGGCCGCATTTCGGGGACTATGTCGAGGCGCTGGTCGAGGATTTCACGCCGCTCGCCGGGGATCGCGCGTTCGCCGAGGACGCGGCGATCGTCGGCGGCATCGGCCGCTTCCGCGGCCGCTCGTGCATCGTCATCGGCCACGATAAGGGCAAGGACACCGCCTCGCGCGTGCGGCACAATTTCGGCATGGCGCGGCCCGAGGGCTATCGCAAGGCGATCCGCCTGATGCAGATGGCCGACCGCTTCCGCCTGCCGGTCGTCACCCTCGTCGACACGCCCGGCGCCTATCCCGGCGTCGGTGCCGAGGAGCGCGGCCAGGCGGAGGCCATCGCGCGCGCCATCGAGGCCTGCCTGACGCTGCGCGTGCCGCTGGTCAGCGTGATCATCGGCGAGGGCGGCTCGGGCGGGGCGATCGCGCTGGCCACCGCCAACCGCGTGCTGATGATGGAGCACGCGATCTATTCGGTGATCTCGCCCGAGGGCTGCGCCTCGATCCTGTGGCGCAGCGGCGAGTACGCCCAGGCCGCGGCCGAGGCGATGCGGCTGACGGCGCAGGACCTGCTCAAGCTCGGCGTCATCGACACCATCATCCGCGAGCCGCTCGGCGGCGCGCACCGCAAGCCGGAGGACGCGATCGCCGCGCTCGGCGACGCGGTCGACGAGGCGCTCGCCGGCCTGCGCGGGGTCGAGGGCGGGGCGCTCAAGTCGCGGCGCCGCGAGAAGTTCCTCGAGATGGGCAAGAAGGGGCTCGGCTAGGGACCGGACTCCCCGGCGGCAGACGCCTGTCGCTCAGTACGCCAGCACGACGTATCCCGCGATCGCGAAATCGAACGCCGCGCACAGCGGCGGGAACCACGCGGCCACCCGCGCGCCGGCGCGGCCGCCGCTCAGGCCAGCCGGCCGTGGCAGTGCTTGTATTTCTTGCCCGAGCCGCACGGGCACGGCGCGTTGCGCGGCACCTTGCCCCAGGTCTTCGGATTGTTCGGGTCGATCGTCGCCGCCGCGGCGCGGCGCTGCACGGGCATGCCGTCGCCGCCGGCCATCGCCGGCTGCCGCGCGTCGGCGAAGGCCGGGTCCTGGCGGGATTCCTGCATGCGCGCCGGATCGAAGCCGCGCCGCGGGCCACCGCGCGGGACCGCCGCAGGGCGCGGCGCATCGGCGTCGTCGCCGTCCGCCGCCGCCTCGCTGCGGATCTGAATGTGCGCGAGGTATTGCGTCACCGTCTGGCGCAGGCGGTCGAGCATGTCCTCGAACAGGGCGAACGCCTCCTGCTTGTACTCGTTGAGCGGATCGCGCTGGCCGTAGGCGCGCAGGCCGATGCCCTGGCGCAGATGGTCGAGCTGCAGCAGGTGGTCCTTCCAGCTCTGGTCGAGGATCTGCAGCAGCAGGTCCTTCTCGACCATGCGCATGATCTCGGGGCCGAAATTCGCCGCCTTCTCGGCCATCTTGCGGTCGACCGCCTGCTCGATGCGCTCGCGGATCTCCTCGTCGGCGATGCCCTCCTCCTGCGCCCAGTCGGCGATCGGCAGGTCGAGCCCGAACAGGCGCAGGCACTCCTCGTGCAGCGAGTCGACCTCCCATTCCTGCGAGTAGGCGTGCGAGGGGATGCAGCGCGCGACGGCGTCGTCGATCGTCTCGTGGCGCATGGCGACGATGTCCTCGTGCACGTCGTCGGCACGCATCAGCTCCTTGCGCTGCTCGAAGATCACCTTGCGCTGGTCGTTCATCACGTCGTCGAACTTCAGCAGCTGCTTGCGGATCTCGAAGTTGCGCGCCTCGACCTTCTGCTGCGCCTTCTCGAGCGCCTTGTTGATCCAGCGATGGACGATCGCCTCGCCCTCTTCGAGCCCGAGCTTCTGCAGCATGCCGTCCATGCGCTCGGAGCCGAAGATGCGCATCAGATCGTCCTCGAGGCTGACGAAGAACTTCGATGCACCCGGATCGCCCTGGCGGCCCGAGCGGCCGCGCAGCTGGTTGTCGATGCGCCGCGACTCGTGGCGCTCGGTGCCGAGCACGAACAGGCCGCCGGCCTCGAGCACGATGTCCCGCTTCTCGGCGATGTCGGCCCTGATCTGCTCGGTCTTCCGGGCCCGCCGCGCCTCGTCGTCGATGCCCTCGAGCTCCCTCCACAGGCGCATCTCGAGATTGCCGCCGAGCTGGATGTCGGTGCCGCGTCCGGCCATGTTGGTGGCGATCGTCACGGCGCCCGGCACGCCGGCCTCGGCGATGATGTAGGCCTCCTTCTCGTGGTGCCGCGCGTTCAGCACGTTGTGCTTGATCTTCTTCTTCTTCAGGAGGTCCGCGAGCTCCTCCGATTTCTCGATGCTGATCGTGCCGACGAGCACCGGCTGCATGCGCTTGTAGCAGTCCTCGATCTGCTCGAGGATGGCGCCGTACTTCTCGCGCCGGGTCCGGTACACCTCGTCGTCGAGATCGTCGCGCCGCATCGGCCGGTTGGTCGGCATCTCGACGACGTCGAGGCCGTAGATCTCCATGAACTCGCCGGCCTCGGTCATCGCCGTGCCGGTCATGCCGGCGAGCTTCGGATAGAGGCGGAAATAGTTCTGGAAGGTGATCGAGGCGAGCGTCTGGTTCTCGTTCTGGATCGACACCCGCTCCTTCGCCTCGAGCGCCTGGTGCAGGCCGTCGGAATAGCGACGGCCTTCCATCATGCGGCCGGTGAACTCGTCGATGATGACGACCTTGTCGTCCTTGACGATGTAGTCGGTGTCGCGCTGGAACAGCTTGTGCGCGCGCAGCGCCTGGTTGGTATGGTGCACGAGGCTGACGTTCTGGATGTCGTAGAGCGCGCCCTCCTGGAGCAGGCCCGAGCTGCGCAGCAGCTCCTCGACATGCGCCTGGCCGTCCTCGGTCAGCGTCACCGCGCGCTGCTTTTCATCCTTCTCGTAGTCGGCCTCGGTCAGCTGCGGGATCAGCGTGTCGACGCGGCGGTAGAGCTCGGACGAGTCCTCCGCCTGGCCGGAGATGATCAGCGGCGTGCGCGCCTCGTCGATGAGGATCGAGTCGACCTCGTCAACGATCGCGTAGCTGAATTCCCGCTGCACCATGTCCTGCAGGCGGAATTTCATGTTGTCGCGCAGATAGTCGAAGCCGAGCTCGTTGTTGGTGCCGTAGGTCACGTCGCAGGCGTAGGCGGCGCGGCGTTCGTCGTCGCTCAGCTCGTGGACGATGCAGCCGACGCGGAGCCCCAGGAACTCGTAGATCTGACCCATCCAGCCGGCGTCGCGATTGGCCAGGTAGTCGTTGACCGTGACCACGTGCACGCCGCGGCCGCCGAGCGCGTTGAGATAGACCGCGAGCGTCGCGACCAGCGTCTTGCCCTCGCCGGTCTTCATCTCGGCGATCTGGCCGCGATGCAGCACCATGCCGCCCATCAACTGCACGTCGAAATGACGCTGCCCGAGCGTCCGTTTGGCCGCCTCGCGCACCGTCGCGAACGCCTCGACGAGAAGCTCGTCGAGCGATTCGCCGTCGGCGTGGCGTTTGCGCAGCATGTCGGTGCGGGCCCGCAGCGCCTCGTCCGACAGCGCCTCCAGCTCCGGCTCGAGGGCGTTGATCGCCGCGACGTCGCCCTGCATGCTCGCGAGCATGCGCTCGTTGGCCGAGCCGAAGACCCGCTTGAGCAAGCCGTCGATCATGAAGAACCTCGGGTCGTACAGATGCGCGCGTCCGGACCGCGCGCCGAGACTGTCAAATAAGGGTCGGGCCGCTCGGTGTCAACGACGCCGCGGCGGGCGCAGGCGGCGGCACCGCCGCGATCGCGTCCCCCGACCCCGTATGCCGCGCGCCTGAGCGCTTGTGGCGACCCGGCAAAATGTGCTTTAAGCGCGCGCAAGCCCGAGCGGCAACTTCCGAATCACGAAAGGGATATCTCGAAATGCCAGAGAACAAGACGGGACTCATCGTCGCCATCGGCGTCGGCGCGTTCCTCATCGGGGGCCTGCTTACCTACGTCGCGACGCAGGTCGGCACCGGTCCGCGGACACCCGCCTCGCCGCCGGCGGCAAGTGCGCCCAGCGCCGAGGCGCCCGGGGAGGCCGCGGCGGACGATGTCGTCGTCGCCCGCGTCAACGGCACGGAGATCTACCGCAGCGACCTGATGGAGGCGCACGGCCAGCTGCCGCCGCAGGCGCAGCAGATGGGCATGGAGATCCTCTATCCGCTGCTCCTCGATCGCGTGATCGACACGCGGCTGCTGATGAACAAGGCCGGCCGCGAGATCGCCGCGGACGACGCCCGGGTCGCCGAGCAGATGGCCGACCTGCGCGAGCAGGTCGTCATGCAGGTCTATTTCCAGAAGGTGCTGGACGAGCAGCTGACCGAGGAGCGCTTCCAGGCGCACTACGAGGAGTTCCTCGCCGCCAATCCGCCGAAGGACGAGGTGCGGGCCCGGCACATCCTGGTCGACAGCGAGGACAAGGCCAAGGAGATCATCGTCGAGATCAAGGGCGGGACCGACTTCGCCGAGGCCGCGAAGACGCATTCGACCGGCCCCAGCGGGCCGGGCGGCGGCGATCTGGGCTACTTCACGCGCGACCAGATGGTGGCGCCGTTCGCCGACGCCGCCTTCGCCATGCAGGCTGGCGAGGTCTCGTCGGCGCCGGTGCAGACCCAGTTCGGTTGGCACGTCATCAAGGTCGAAGACCGGCGCACGCAGCAGCCGCCCTCGCTCGACGAGCTGCGCGACCAGTTCTCCGAGGAGCTGACGCGCGACATCGCGACCGAGATAGTCGAGGGGCTGCGTGCCGAGGCGACGATCGAGCGCTTCGATATCGACGGCAATCCGCTGCCGGCCGAAGGCGAGCAGCCGGCCGACGAAGGCGCCGCGCCGGCGCAGCAATAGGCCCGATGCCGGGGGTGTCGCCCTTCGCGCCGGCGCGCTTTCCGGACCTGCCGGCGATCCCCGGGTTGCGCCTCGCCGGCGCCGCGACGGGGCTGAAGAAGAAGCCGGGGCTGCACGACCTGATGCTGGCCGAGCTGGCCCCCGGCACGTCCGCCGCCGGGGTGCTGACGCGCTCGCTCTGCCCGTCGGCGCCGGTCGAGTGGTGCCGAAGGATCCTGCCGCGCGGCCGGGCGCGCGGGCTCGTCGTCAACGCAGGCAACGCCAACGCCTTTACCGGGCGGACCGGCGACGGCATCGTCGAGGCGACCGCGCGGGCCGCCGCCGGCCTCCTCGGCGCCGGGTCCGACGAGATCTACGTCGCCTCGACCGGCGTCATCGGCAACGTACTGCCCGACGACGCGATCCCCGGCCGGCTGCCCGGCCTCGCGGGCGCGCTTTCCGGGCGGGGCTGGCACGACGCCGCGCAGGCCATCATGACCACCGACACCTTCCCCAAGGGCGCGGCGCGCGCGGCGCGCATCGGCGATGCGACCGTGACCGTCGCCGGCATCGCCAAGGGCTCGGGCATGATCGCCCCGGACATGGCGACGATGCTCGCCTTCCTGTTCACCGACGCGGCGATCCCGCCGGCGGCCCTGCAGCCGATCCTCGCCCGCGGCGCCGACCGCTCGTTCAATGCCATCACCGTCGACAGCGACACCTCGACCAGCGACACGCTGCTCATGTTCGCCACCGGGCGGGCCGGGAACGCCCCGGTGACGCGGCCGGGCGACAGCCGGCTGCGCGATTTCCGCCGCGCGGTCGAGGAGGTGCTCGTCGACCTGGCGACGCAGGTCGTCAAGGACGGCGAGGGCGCCTCGAAGTTCATCACCATCGACGTCTCAGGCGCCGCCTCGGCGCGCGCCGCGCGGCGCATCGGCCTGTCGATCGCCAACTCGCCGCTGGTCAAGACGGCGATCGCCGGCGAGGACGCCAACTGGGGCCGCATCGTCATGGCGGTCGGCAAGGCGGGCGAGAAGGCCGACCGCGACCGGCTGACGATCTCGATGGGCGGCATCCGCATCACCGAGAACGGCCGCGTGCGGCCCGGCTACGACGAGGCGCCGGTGGCGGCGCACCTCAAGGGGCGCGAGGTCGCCATCGCCGTGGACGTCGGCGTCGGGCGCGGCCGCGCCCGCGTGTGGACCTGCGACCTGACCCATGACTACATCGCCATCAATGCCGACTACCGCAGCTAGGGCGAGATCCGGCATGTCGGGTTCGCAGCCGGCTCTCGTCGGCGGATCACGCCCGTCCCCCTCGCCGTGGCCGCTCCCGCCAGGCGGGGGGATCAAGCCGGGGCCGCGACGGAGATATTCTCCCTTCCCCGCGATCGGGCAGGGCAGGGGCGGGGAGGGACTCACGGCCCGGTCGAACGGCCGGTTCAGCGGCGGCCGGCATGGCTGAGGCGCTAGCCGGCGGCACGGGAGAGGGCGCGGCGCTCGCCGCGCTGCCGCTGCGCAGCGAACGGCTCGAGCTGCGTGCCTACCGTCCGGCCGACACGGCGGCGATCGCCCGGCTGCTCGACGACGCGGCCATGGCCAAGTTGCTGATGGTGATCCCGCAGCCCTTCGTGCCGTATGACGCGCAGACGCTGATCCGCGCCGCCGCGCGCCGCCTGGCGACCGGCCGCGGTCTCGACCTTGCGGTCGTGCCGCGCGACGGGCCCGACGAGCCGGTCGGCGGCGTCGGCATCAGTCTGTTCGAGGACGGCGCGCGCGCCGAGCTCGGCTTCTGGATCGGCCGCGCGCACTGGGGCCGGGGCTATGCCGTCGAAGCGGCCGGACGGCTCGTCGCGTTCGCGCGCGAGGCGCTGGGCATCGACCGTTTCACGGCGACCGCCGCGGCGGACAACGCGGCCTCGATCCGCGTGCTCGAAAAGCTCGGCTTCGCCGAGTGCGGCCGCGGCGAGCAGGAGGTGCCGACGTCGGGCGAGCTGCGCGCCGTCATCCACTTCAGCCGCGAAGCCGAACCGTGACCGGCGCACCGCCCCCGACCGGCAAGCCAGTCGTCCTCGTCGTTGCCGTCGCGCTGGTCGATATCGACGGCCGCGTGCTGATCAGCCGCCGGCCCGACGGCAAGGCGATGGCGGGGCTGTGGGAGTTCCCCGGCGGCAAGGTGCGCGATGGCGAGACGCCGGAAGCGGCGCTGATCCGCGAGATGCGCGAGGAGCTGGCGATCGACACGGCGGAGAGCTGCCTCGCGCCGCTCAGCTTCGCGAGCCATGCTTACGAGGATTTCCACCTGCTGATGCCGCTCTATGTCTGCCGCAAGTGGAAGGGCACGGTGCGGGCGCTCGAGGGCCAGGCGCTGAAATGGGTGCGGCCGAACGCGCTTCCCGACTATCCGATGCCGCCGGCCGACGAGCCGCTGGTGGCGATCCTCAGGGACTGGCTGTAGGCACGCTTTCGCCGGCGGGCGCCTCCTCCATGCCGCCGAGGATGCGATAGGCGACCGACAGCACGGCGGCGCCGGCCACCAGGAGCAGGATGCCGAACGGGGCGAAGAGGATAGCGAATAAAACCACTTCTTCTGGGGATGCACCCTCTTGCGCCATAAGGTAGACCATGGGGAATCCCAATGGCATGAAGAGCAGAAACGGCGGGATCAACACCAGAATTCCGGCGACAAG
This sequence comes from Alphaproteobacteria bacterium, assembly GCA_041584475.1. Classification (GTDB taxonomy): domain Bacteria; phylum Pseudomonadota; class Alphaproteobacteria; order UBA8366; family JADFVY01; genus JBFHDX01. The sequence goes on along the minus strand of JBFHDX010000016.1, from coordinate 7,372 downwards.
GACCCGCCAGCCGTTGTATCTGCTGAGCCGCCAGGCACGACCGAAACTGTCGTCGTGACCGAGCGCGGCCGCGGGCAGCGCGAGCGATAGGCGGGCGGTGACGTAGAGCACGAAAACGCTACCCGCTGTTGCGAACAGCAGCCCCGGCATCAATGACTCCGGCCCGATCGAGGCTGTCGCGGCGAAGGACAACACCTGCCAGAGAAGCCCGATCAGGACCAGGCGGACGATGAACCGCAGGTGTCTCTCTCGCACGCTGAACGCGCCGAACCCGCCGGCTGCCATTTGCCCGAGCAGGACGAAGCGATGCCATGGAACGAGCAGGAAGGCGCTCGCAGCGCTCCAGATCGCGAAATACATCAGCATCCCGCGAGAGCCCGGCGCCGTTATGAGATCCTCCCGGGCCGACAGCACGTCCAGTGCGATTATGAGTGTCGCTGGAGCCCAGCCCATGGCGAAGAGCTCGCGCCAGCGCGTCGCAACGAGCCGCCAGCCGGCGATGGCCGTGGGCCATATGGGAAGTCGGTCGAGCGGTTCGTTCATGAATCACCGGTCATGGGTGCAACCAGCCGACGCAGTTCCGTGCGAGTGATCACGCACGCTCACTGGATCGGCCGCGCGCCGCCGAGGCGCAGGTAGACCTGCGCCAGCAGCGAGGCGCCGAGCAGCTCGGTGAACAGGTAGTAGACGGCGCCGAGGCAGGACAGGACGAAGTCTAGGTCCGGCGCCGGCTCCTGCGGGAACCAGCGGCGCACGACGATGGCGCTGAAGATCAGCGGCGCCGAGCACAGCAGCATGGCGCCGACGATGCGCCAGCCGTTGCCGACGCTGAGCCGCCAGGCCTGCGCGAAGCGGGCGTCGGCGCCGAGCGCCGCGGCGGGCAGCGCCACGCTGGAGCGCGCGTAGGGCCACGCGGCGGCGCCGATGACCATGATCGTCAGCAGCAGGTACGAGGCGTTGCGCGGGTCCGCCGCATCCTTGCCGATGTCGTACGCGATGCCGATCGCCTCGACGGGCATCAAGGGCACGAAGATGATCATCTCGAGCAGCAGCCAGCGCGGCAGCAGGCGCAGATAGTACCAGGCGGGGATCGGTCCGGCGGCCGCCTGGCCCGGCGGCAGCAGTGCCGCGCGGTACCACGGCACGACGATCAGCGTCGCCGGGATCGCATGCAGCGCGAGGTAGGGCAGGCCGGAGACGAGCATCGCCCAGCCCTCGAGATCGAGCTGAGTCTTCAGGCGAATCAACGCCAGGAACAGCAGCGCCGGAAACAGCCCGACCGCGGGCACCCGCGCCAGGTTTGCGGCGAGGTGGCGCCAGGCTTCGATCGTCGTCTCCCAGACGGGCAACTCGTCGCGGCGGCTGTTCATCGCCCGCCAGACTGCGGCAAGCCTCCATGCTTGTCCATCCCACCCATGCGCCGGTAGCAGAGCGACAGCGCGGTGGCTTGAAGGGCGACGACGCCCCAGTAGCTTACGGCGATGCCGACGGTATAGACCCACGTCCAGACGGCGGGCCTGGTCGCCCAATACACGGTACCGACCGCCGGATCGGGGCTGATCCGCGCTGCATGGCCGACCAGCAGCCTGTCCAGGCCCTCCAGCAGCGCATACGCCAGGATCACCGGGATCGGAGCCGCCGCCAGCAGGACGAGCAGCCGCCAGCCGTTGCGCCGCCCGAGCTGCCAGCCCGTCGTCAGCGGCCGCTCGCGATCGGCCGCGATCGCAGGGAAGATCAGGGACAGGCGCGCCTCCAACCACCAGATCGCCAGCGTCGGGAGCAGCAGCAACACCAGGACGGCCGCGGCTGATGCGGCGGTGAAACTCGTCATCGGCGAAGCGGCGAAGAGCCCGAGAAAGGCGCGAGTGATCGGGAGCCAGGTAAACACGGAATAAAGCCAGTAGGGGATCCACAGAGCCACGATCGCGAGCATGAATCGGAGTTCGCGACCGCCCAACCGAAACGGAAAGTATGGGAACGGCCCGCGATCACCCAGCAGCGCGAGGCGCTGGACCGGGACCATCAGCCAGGCGATGAGCAGCGCGAACGGCAGCCAGTAGAGCAGGGCGGACAGCACGAACCTGCCTGGGGGAAGGTATGGCAGGCTCGGTTGATCCGTCGTCAGGACCGGGCCGAAAAACGGCTCTTCCAGCAACGTCGGGCCGAAAAAAGGCTCGTCCGGCATGGTGAAGTAAACGAACGGCACGATCAGTGGCAGACCGGTCAGGACAAGCCGCAACCAGTGTTCGAGCGCAAAATGCCAGCTCGCAGCGACGGTGCGCCAGACCGGAAGCTTGGGCGTGTCGCTCACCGTCGGGCCTTCTTCGCCTCGGGCATCCCGCCGAGCGTCGCCCACGCCCGCGCCAGCGTGCCGCCGACGACGAGCATGTAGAGCACGGCCAGCGCGCCGCCCGCCGCGCCCAGGGCGACGACGAGGGGAAGCTCCGCGCCGCTGCGCTGCACCGTGTCGAGCGCCTTCGCCGCCAGCGCGATCGGCAGTCCCGCGAGCATGATCGCCAGGAACAGGCGGGCGGTGTTGTCGCGCCCCACCGCCCACGCCGCGTTGGCCGTCTGCGGCAGCGAGATGCGCCGGCCGCCGGCCGCGGCGATGGCGGCGAGCATCAGCGTCGTGCGCGCGAGCAGCGGCCCGAGCGGAAACACGACGACGGCGAGGGCGATCCACGGCATCCAGCCGGCGAGGCTGCCGGGCGGCGGGAACGGCGCATTCCACAGCCAGGCGGCGAGCGGCCACAGCTGCAGCGGTACGAACAGGATCAGCACCAGCGGGAAATGCAGCACGGCGCGCAGCTCGGCGCGGCCGAGGCGCAGCGGCAGCAGGCCCGGCCGGCCCTCGGCGCCGAACAGCACCATGCGCTGCCAGGCGACGAGCACGACGATCATGACGAACAGCATGGCGAGTCCGCCATAGAGCTGCGCCCACAGGGCTGCCGTTTCCAGCGGCTTCGGCGCGTCCGCGGCACGGACCGCGAGCGCCGTCATCAGCGCGACCGGCAGCCAGCCGACGCGCAGCGCGGCGCCGGGATTGGCGGCGACGAAGCGCCAGCTGCCGACCACGGCGCCGAGCACCGGCAGGCGGCCAGGCTTCCCGTTCATTGCGCCTCTGCCCCGGCCAGCTGCCCTGCCGCGATGTCCGGCACCGCATCGCGCAGCGCCAGGTAGCATTTCGACAGCGCCGAGCCGAGTACCGCCATCAGCAGCACGAGCCCGGCGCAGGCGGCGACGACGAGGGGGTAGTGGGCGGGCGTGCCGAACGCCGCTTCGGCGGCGAGCGCGAGGCCGAGATTGAGCGCCTCGACCGGCAGCATCGCCAGCACGGTGATCGCCACCATGCGCCAGCCGCAACCGGCGCTCGCCCGCCACGACTGCGCGAAGCGGCCGGCGCGCGCGGTGACGGCGGTCTCGGGCAGGGCCAGCGACAGGCGCAGCGCGATATAGAAGGCGGGAACCAGGCCGATCAGCATGGCGACATAGCCGATGATCGCGAAGGCCGCGTTCTTCGCCGCCGGCGCTGCACCGGGGGCCGCGAGCCAGAAGCCGAGATGCAGAAACACCGCGACGCCGAGCGCGACGCCGAGGAGGATCGCGAGAAACAGCAGCGACAGGCCGAGCATCTGGATGAAATAGACCAGCTCGCGATGGCCGGGCGGGCGCGGCGAACGATCGGACGTAACGGCTTCGGCGGCGAGCGCGCGCATCACCACCCGGTGCCAGGCGACGAGCACGAACACCGCGATGCAGCCCTGCGCGAGCCCGCCGGCCAGCAGTTGCACGATCGCCGGGCCGGCATCGGCCAGCGTAACCGGTGCGTCCGGCGACGGTTCGAAGCTGCCGAGAAAGAGGCTGAGCGCGACCAGGAGCAGGAACGGCAGCCAGCCGATCCGCGCAAGCTCGCGCGGATGGTTCAGGATGAAGCGGTAGATCGCGCCGATGCTGCGCCACACCGGCAGCCGGGCCGCGCCGTGCATGAGCCGTTCCCCCGGATAGCGGTAACCGTGCGCCGCCGGGCAGTGTCGGCGAGCAGCGTTAATTTTCGCTGAATGGCGGCGGTTTCTCGCCGGCGGGCCTCTCTTCGCTGTCCAGCGCGTCGGCGAGCCGCGCGGTCGCGCTGCCGCGGCGCACCGGCTGCTGCTGCGAGGGGTCGGGCGCCCAGCCGGTCAGGTAGACGATGCGGAAGCTGGCGGGAATACGGCCGTCGGGCCCGCCGTGGCGCGCCTGGTAGATCTCGGCCGCGCGTGTCAGCACCGATCGCCGCGTGCCGCCGCGCGCCATCGCCGCCAGGGCGTTGCTCTCGCCCATGCCGCGCAGGTCCTGCATCAGCCGGAACGCGTTCTCGTAGCGCACGGTGATCGCGTCGCCGTCGACGACCGGCAGCGCGAAGCCGGCGCGCTGCAGCAGGGCGCCGGCGTCGCGCAGGTCGACGAAGGGCGAGATGCGCGGGCTGGCGCCGCCGCTGACCTCCAGTTCCGCCTCGGTCAACGCCGCACGCAGTTCGCCCAGCGTGCCGCCGCCCGGCAGCGCGGCGAGGAACAGCCCGTCCGGCTTCAGCGCGCGGCGGGCCTGGAGCAGCGCGCCCGGCAGGTCGTTGACCCAGTGCAGCGACAGGCAGCTGGCGACGAGGTCGAGGCGGCCCTCGGCGAACGGCAGGGCGTCCGGCTCGGCGGCGACGGACAGCCCGCCGGCGCGCGCCGCCATCGCCGGCGACGGGTCGCACTGCAGCCACGTCTCGACGCCCCCGCGCGCGCCGACGGTCGCGGCAAGCAGCCCGGTGTGGCAGCCCAGGTCGAGCGCAACGGGGAAGCGCCGCGTGACGTCGAGCAGGCGGTCGGCCAGGCGCTCCGCCACCTCGCGGAACAGGAAATCGTGGCGCGGCAGGGTGACGGCGGCGCGCTCTCGGTGCGCACGCACGAGGCGCGGGTCGAAGAGCTGAGCCGGCGAGGGATCGTGCTGCATGACCCGGCCAATATGGCGGCGCCGGCGCGGCGGGGCAAATCGCCGGTGCCTCGATGCGGATCGATGGCGTTTTGCTTACGCTTTGCCGAGGCCCGTGCTTGAATGGCGCGATGTCCGAAGGGGGCGTCACACGAACCGGCGGGACGGGCGTTGGGCCGACGACGCGTCCGGCGAGCCGCGCCTGGCGTCGCCTCGTCGACGTCTTGCTGCCGCCGCGCTGCTTCGACTGCGGCGTCGTCGTCGATCGCGAGGCGGCGCTGTGCCCGGGCTGCTGGCCGCGCTACACGTTCCTCTCGCCGCCCTGCTGCGAGCGCTGCGGTTTCCCGTTCGAGTACGACCCCGGGCCGGCGGCGCCGCTCTGCGGTGCCTGCCTGCGCCGCCCGCCGGCGTTTCGCCGGGCGCGCGCGGTGCTCGCCTACGACGATACCGCGCGGCCGCTGATCCTCGACCTCAAGCACGGCGACCGCACCGGGCTGGCGCCGGCGCTCGGCCGCTGGCTCGCGCGCGCCGCGGGCGACCTCGCGGCCGACGCGGACGTCGCGGTGCCGGTGCCCTTGCACCGCCGGCGGCTGTTCGCGCGGCGCTACAACCAGGCGGCGCTGCTGGCGGCGGCGCTCGCCCGGGCGACCGGCCTCGCCATCGAGCCCGGCCTGCTGGTGCGGCGGCGCGAGACGAGCCCGCAGGGCCGGCTCTCGCGGTCGGCGCGGCGGCGCAACGTGCGCGGCGCGTTCGCGCCTGCGGCGGGCCGCGGGGCGGCGATCGCCGGGGCGCGCATCCTGCTGGTCGACGACGTCTTCACAACCGGCGCGACGGTCGAGGAGTGCGCGCGCACGCTGCTGCGCGCCGGGGCGGGTTCGGTCGACGTGATCACGCTGGCGCGGGTCGTGCGCCCGCGCGGCCCGGCGTCGTGAGCCGCCGCGTTGCCCCTTGGCCCGGCGCGACGGCTGGCCTATCTATAGGGGCCGGATCGCTGCCGGAGTGCTAGGCGTCATGGCCAAGGTCGAGATCTACACCAGCCCCTGGTGCGGCTACTGCTTCATGGCGAAGCGGCTGCTCGCCGGCAAGGGCGTCGAGTTCATCGAGTTCGACGTGACGAGCGAGCCGGGCCGGCGCCAGGAGATGACCGAACGCGCCGGCGGCGGGCAGAGCGTGCCGCAGATCTTCATCGACGGCCGGCACATCGGCGGCTGCAACGAGCTGCACGATCTCGACCGCTCGGGCGGCCTCGATCCGCTGTTGGAGGGCAGGGCATGACGAACAGGGTGACGGCGGCGTGCATCCAGATGACGTCCGGCGTCGAGATCGCCGGCAACATCGCCGAGGCCAGCCGGCTGATCCGCGAGGCGCACGCCGCCGGCGCGCAGGTCATCGGCCTGCCCGAAGTGGTGAATTTGTGCCAGAAGCGGCGCTCGCTGGCGCTCGAGACGGCGCGACCCGAGGCGGAGGAGCCGGCGCTTAAAGCCTGGCGCGCGCTCGCCGACGAGCTCGACATCTGGCTGCTCTCGGGCTCGCTCGTCGTCAAGGCGGGGCCGGAGACGCTGCTGAACCGCAGCTACCTGATCGGGCCCGACGGCGGCATCGTCGCCCGCTACGACAAGCTGCACATGTTCGACGTCGATCTCGCCGGCGGCGAGAGCTACCGCGAATCCGCGCTGTTCGCCGCCGGGGACTCGGCGGTGCTGGCGGATACGCCGTGGGGCGGACTCGGCATGACGATCTGCTACGATTTGCGCTTTCCGCAGCTCTATCGTTCCCTGGCCAAGGCCGGCGCGGCGATGATCTGGATTCCTGCGGCGTTCACCCGCACCACCGGCCAGGCGCACTGGCACGTGCTGCAGCGCGCCCGGGCGATCGAGACCGGGGCGTACATCCTCGCGCCGGCGCAGTGCGGCGACCACGAGGACGGCCGCAGCACTTACGGGCACGCGCTGATCGTCTCGCCCTGGGGCGAGGTGCTGGCCGACGGCGGCGAGGAGCCCGGCTTCGTGCTGGCGGACCTCGATCTGGACCAGGTCGCGAGAGCGCGGCAGATGATCCCCTCGCTGCGCCACGACCGCGAGTTCCGGCCGCCGGCGAGCGCGGGTCTGCGCGCGACCGGCGAGTAGGGCACCGTCAACCCGCTCGCAGGCTGCTGTAAAATGTCGCAGAGGGGTTGCCGCATCGTATCGGACGCGCCACCTATCGGGCATCGAGCGGGCCGCCGGCGCGGCCCGGACGGCGCCGGCGGGGCGTCGCGCTGCAGGGAGAAGAGCCATGCGCAGCCGCACTGACAGATTGTGGGACTGGTGGGACGAGCTGGGCCTGTGGAACCAGTACGGGTTGACGGTCGTGGCGACGCTCGCGCTGATCTGGCTGGCGCTGGAGATCGCCGCCGCCTGAGGCGGTCCCGCGGCCCCGGGGT
>JBFHDX010000015.1:0-50952 GCA_041584475.1 Alphaproteobacteria bacterium | reverse complement strand
CCGGCGGTCATGAAGATATTGCTCCAGATCGTGAAATAGGTCTCGGGCAGCGAAGCGGCCGCCTGCAGGTCAAGTCCGCCTGGGATCGGCAGACAGTGCCGCGCATCGACGGCGCAGTATTCCGCATACCCGCCGCCGTTGGTGAGCGCGCAGACCGCGTCTCCGGCCCGCCAGCCGGAGACGTCGTCCCCGGCGCCAACGACCTCGCCGGCGATCTCGAGCCCGAGCAGGTCCGAAGCCCCCGCCGGCGGGGGATAATGCCCCCTGCGCTGCATCAGGTCGGGGCCGTTCACGCCGGCGAACGCGACCCGTACCAGCACTTCGCCCGGTCCTGGTATCGGCACAGCCCGTGTCGCCTCGTGCAGCACCTCCGGGCCGCCCGCTTCGCGGCTCTCGATGACACGCATGGAGTCGGCGGGGGGCTGGCTCATCGGGTTAGTCCGCTTGGCCCGGTCATGCGGGCGGCGCCGCCCGCGCGACATCGTGAGCGGAGCCACGCCGGCGCTTCGGAGAACTCGGTGCGCTGCGTCAGTGCCGCCACAGGGCCTGCCGCATGGCGTGGCCGATCAGGCTAGGACTCTCGACGACGATCGCGCCGGCGCTTTTCAGTGCCTCGATCTTGGCTTGCGCGGAATGCTCGCCGAACGGGTCGACCGTGCCGGCGTGGCCCATGCGCCGCCCCGGCGGGGCATTGACGCCGGCGATGTATGCCACCACGGGTTTTTTCGGTTTTTCGCTGCGCAGCAGCTCGGCCGCCCGCTCCTCGTCGTCGCCGCCGAGCTCGCCGATCAGGACGATGCCCTCGGTCTGCTTGTCGGCGAGGAACAGCTCGAGGCAGTCGGCGAAGCCCATGCCGTGCACGGGGTCGCCGCCGATGCCGACCGACGTCGACTGGCCGAGTTCGAGGCGCGTCGTCTGGTCGACCGCAGCATAGGCGAGCGTGGCGCCGCGCGACGCGATGCCGATCTTGCCCGGCGTGTGGGGGCGATCGGGCATCACGCCGATACGGCACTGACCCGGCGTGATGACGCCGTAGGAATTGGGCCCGACGAGGCGCGACTTCGAGCCGGCAAGCGCCTCCTTGACGCGCACCATGTCGAGCACCGGGATCCGCTCGGTAACGCAGACGATCAACGGCACCTCCGCCTCGATCGCCTCCATCATCGCGGCCGCCGCGTGTTCGGGCGGCACGAAGATGGCGGTCGCGTCCGGCTCGGTTGCATTGACCGCGTCGGCGACGGTATCGAATACCGGCACGTTGAGATGCCGGGTTCCGCCCTTGCCGGGTCGGACGCCGCCGACGACCGACGTACCGCCGGCGATCGCCCGCTCCGCCATGCGGGTCGCGGTACGCCCGGTGATTCCCTGGAACAGCACCCTGGTCCGGCGATCGATCAGTATCGACATCAGCGCGTCCTCGACCCGGCGATGCGGACGGCCTCGCGCACCGCCTCCTCCATGCTGTCGGCGAAGGCAGCCGGGACTCCCTGGTTGCGCAACGTCATCTCGCTGATTTCCTTCCCTGTCCCCGCCGCGTGGTAGACGACCGGGAGGATCTTCCCATCCTTGCGAAAGACCGACGAGATGCCTTCCGCAATGGTATCGCAGTGCAACAGCCCGCCACCGACCGGCATGGCGAGAATGACGCGCACGCGCTTGTCGCGGGCGAGCAGCCTGATGCCCTCGGCGACCTGATCGCGCGACGCCATCGGCCTGACATCCATGAAATTCGCCGGCTCGCCCCCGGCCGCTTTGATCATGTCGATCGCGGCAAGCCCGAAACCGGCACCCGACGTGACGATTCCGATATTGCCGTCCATCCGCGCATAGTTGATCTCGAAGCGGTGCGCCTCACGCTCCAGCGGATCGATCTCATCCTCGTCACGGAGTTCCTCGAGTTCCGGATGCCGGAACATCGCGTTGTCGTCGATGCTCATCTTGACATCGAGCACGGTCACGCCGCCGTCGCGGGTGACGGCGATCGGATTGAACTCGATGAGCGAAGCGTCGAGCTCGAAGAACGCGCGCCGCGCCTCGCTCAGGATCCGCGCGAGCGCGGCAGCCTGCTCGGCCGAAATCGACAGCGCCTCTCCAAGGCGTTTCGTCTCCGCGGCGTCGACCCCGTCCGCGTCGGCGGCGACCTCGATCAGGTTCTCGCGCTGCGTCAGGGCGCTCTCGACGCCGGAGCCGCCCTGCCGGTTGACGACGACGCTCACCTTTGCTTCCGCGCGATTGACGAGCACCGCGGCGTAGATCTCGCGTTCGACATCGAGCGCCTGCTCGACGTAGACCTTCTTGACAGCGATGCCCTCGGGCGGCGTCTGGCTCGTGACGATACGCCGGCCGATCAGCTTCGCGGCGACATCGGCGACCTCAGCCTCGCCCGACACGATCCGGATGCCGCCGGCCGCCTTGCGGTCGCCGGCGTGCACTTGCGCCTTGACGACCAGGGTGCCGCCGCCCAGCTCGCGCGCGCCTTCCCGCGCCTCGCCGGCCGAGGACGCAACGGCGCCGCGAGGCACCGGGATGCCGTACCGGCCGAGCAGCTCCTTGGCCTGATATTCGTGCAGATTCACCTGCCTGTCCTCCCTGGCCGCGGCGTCACCGCGGTATTGGCAAGATTACGGCGCGAGGCGCGTTTGTCCAGTCCGCCGCAACGAGCCCGAGATCGTTGTGGTATACCATATACCAGGAGTAATTTCCGGGCAATGGCGGATATTCCCGGCTAAGTTCGCCGCGCTTTCTCGCCGTCCGGCGGCGCGAACGCGGGGGGCGATGATGGCGTGGCACGGGCTGCGGGATCCACGCCGAATGAGACGATTTCTCCGCGCTTCGGTCGACAGGCGACCGATACTTTGGACGAAAACGTTAAGTACACCAATAGTTTGTCTTGTTGACGACGCGACGGCGCAGAGGGCAGAATGGAAACGCAGCAAAATTCAATGGATCACGCCGGACCGTGAAAATAGGTCTTGCAATCGCTTCGCAAGCAATGCCAACATTTGGTATCTGGCATACCAAACTCCGAACGCCGGCCTGAATGATCCGGCTGCAACGTAAGCGAAGGGCCGTTCCGGTCGCGTACATGCTGGGACAAGGACTTAAAACAGCAGCGCCGCTCCAAGAAAACGCGAAAAGGGAGGGTGCTGGCCATTTCGGGAGGAAGACGTGAGGAATCTCAGAAACAAGCTGACTGCATTGTGTGCGGTATTGGTGCTCGGCGCCGCGTCCGCCGTGGTGACCGCGAACACCAACCCGGCCCATGCGCAGTGGGAGCCGAAGAAACCGGTCGAACTGATCATCATGGCCGGAACCGGCGGCGGGGCGGACCAGATCGCGCGCCTCATCCAGGGCCTTATCGAACAGAAGAAATGGTCGCCGCGACCGTTCATTCCGATCAACAAGCCCGGCGGATCCGGCGCCGAAGCCCTGCGCTACCTGCAGGACAAGGCCGGTGACGACCACGTCGTCATGGTCACGCTCAACAGCTTCTACACCACGCCGATCATCCAGCAGGATCTCGGTGTGGACGTCTCGAAGTTCACGCCGCTCGGCCTGATGGCCCGCGACACCTTCCTGCTGTGGGTGAACGCCGAAACCGGCATCATGAACCTCAACGACTGGGTGGGCGCGGTCAAGGCGGCGCCGAACTGGACCGTCGGCGGGACCGGCAAAGGTCAGGAGGACTCGATCCTGTTCGCCATGCTGGGCGCCGAATACAACCTCACCAACATCACCTACATCCCGTTCCCCGGCGGCGGCACGGTGGCGAAGAACCTGATCGGCAATCACATCCAGTCGACGGTCAACAACCCCTCCGAGCAGCTGCAGTTCTACAAGGCCGGCAAGAGCCGCCCGCTGGTGCAGTTCACGCCGACCCGCATGGACCTGTTCCCGGACGTACCGACGGCCAAGGAGCTGGGGCACGACATCGTCTACTTCATGCAGCGTTCCTTCAACGGCCCTCCGGGCATGTCGAAGGAGGCCCAGGCGTGGTACATCGACCTGTTCAAGAAGGTCTTCGACTCCCCGGAATGGCAGAAATTCTGCAATGAAGAGGGTCTGTTCTGCACCGAATGGATTGCCGGCGACGCACTCGGCGAATTCCACAAGGAAAACATCGGACGGCACAAGGTTCTGATCGAGAAGGTCGGCGCCAGGGCCATCACCGGCGAATAAGAAACGGACTTGAGCGGGCAGGGGCATCGGTTCGGTGCCCCTGCCTTATCTTGACGGCTGCGCGCAGACATCGGTGCGGCCGAGCAAGGCCCCCGGCCCGGTGACGTCAACGGCCGGGACGGAGGTGCGAGCTGGGAGGACAGGGGATGACGGTCCGCACGGCTGAGTTGCTGATGGCAATCCTGCTTGCGCTGGCGTCCATCGGCATCATGATCAAGAGCGCGGAGCTGAACATCGGTTGGGTCAGGGGACTCGGGCCGGGGTCCGGCGCGTGGCCGTTCTGGCTATCGACGGGCATGCTGGTCACGTCGCTCTGGACGATCCTGCGGTGGTTCCGCCGCGTGACGCCGGAATCGCGCTCGACCGAGCCCTACATGAGCGCCACCGGCGTCAAGATCATCGGGCCGACGGTCGTTGCCCTGATCCTGCTGCTGATCGGCAGTCACGTGATCGGCATGTATCTCTCGGTCATGATCTTCCTGGTCTACTACGTGCGGCTGGTAGGCCGGCATTCCTGGGTGACGACGATCGGGCTCGCGATCGGCGCCCCGGTCGTGCTGTTCGTCTTCTTCGACTGGGCGCTCAAATCTCCCTTGCCCAAGGGATATTCGGAACCGCTGTTCTATCCGATCTACGGCCTGATCTATTGACATCAGCTCGCCGCGGGCAGGCCTTGTGGTGCTGGTCCGCGCGCCCCGGCGAGCGACGAAACGCCTGCAGACGAGTGGGAGCCGGTGAGCGGCCATGGAGTTGATTTTTGAACATCTGATGGGCGGTCTGCTCGAGGCCCTGCAGCCGCAGAACCTCGCGATGATGATGATCGGTTGCATCATCGGCATCTTCGTCGGGGCGCTGCCGGGGCTGGGCTCGGTCAACGGCGTCGCGATCCTGCTGCCGGTGACCTTCCTCGTGCCGCCGAACGCCGCCATCATCTTCCTCGCCGCGATCTACTACGGCGCCATGTATGGTGGTGCGATCAGCTCGATTACGCTCGGTATCCCGGGCGCCTCGACCGCGGTAGCGACGGTCTTCGACGGCCGGCCGATGGCCATGGCCGGCAAGGGAGACCAGGCGCTGATCGCCGCGGCCGTCGCCTCGTTCATCGGCGGTACCATCTCGGTCGTCCTCTTTACCCTTGTCGCCGAGCCGCTTGCGGATTTCGCGCTCAGCTTCGGCCCGACCGAGGAATTCGCGCTCATGGTGCTGGCGTTTGCGACCTTCATCGGGCTGGGCGGCGACGACATCCCGAAGACGATCTTCTCGATCCTCGTCGGCTTCGTGCTGGCGTCGGTCGGGCTCGACATCATTTCGGGACGGCCGCGCCTGATCTTCTTCGACATCACCGGCTTCTTTCACGGCATCAATTTCCTTGTGCTCGCGATCGGCATCTACGGCATCGGCGAGATGCTGTGGACGCTCGAGCTGACCGAGGGTGCGGTGATCGTCGAGAAGGTCAAGACCAACCTGCGGACGATCGTGAACGGCCTCAAGCGGGTCAAGGACTTCTGGAAAACCGCGGTGTTCAGCTCGGTGCTCGGCTACATCGTCGGCATCCTGCCCGCGGCGGGCGCGACCCCCGGCTCGCTGATGGCCTACGGACTGACCAAGACGTTCTCGAAGAATCCCAAGAGCTTCGGCACGGGCAATATCGCCGGCGTCGCCGCGCCGGAGGCGGCCAACAACGCCGCCTCTACCGGCGCCATGCTGCCGATGCTGACGCTGGGCATTCCGGGCTCCCCGACCACCGCGATCCTGCTCGGCGGCATGATCATCTGGGGTCTGCGCCCCGGTCCTCTGCTGTTTCTCGAGCATCCGGATTTCGTCTGGGGCCTGACCGGCAGCATGTACATGGCGAATCTGTTCGCGGTGATCATCAACATCGCCTTCATCCCGCTGTTCGCCAAGGTACTGTCGCTCAAGTTCACGATACTGGCGCCGGTCATCTTCGTGCTCTGCCTCGTCGGCGGCTACGCCCCGAGCAGCGACATGCACGACGTATGGCTGATGCTGCTCTTCGGCGTCTGCGGCTATCTGCTGCGCAAGCTGAACTATCCGGTTGCACCCGCGGTCCTCGCCATCGTCCTCGGTCCCCTGGCGGAAGCCTCGCTGCGGCAGTCGCTGCTCGCCTCGCAGGGAGACCCGCTGGCGCTCGTGGCTCGTCCGATGTCGGCGACGATCTTCGTCGCCGCCGGCCTGCTCATGCTGGTTCCGGTATTCCGGATGATCGGGCGCAAATTGCGCGCGGCCTGATGTCGGCGGGCGTCCCGGGTCAGCGCGAGGTGCAGCGGCCGGGCCGGCGCGGTCGGCGGCCGGCGAGAGCGGCTTGTTCGGTTGCACGCCGTGTAGGGCTGGTGTATTGTATACCAGATACCAGGAAGCCGGCCCGGCGACGGTTCGACCGGCCACCCGGCGTTGTCCGGCTGCGGTCGTTTCCCGGGTATGCGTTCCATTGTTTTGACCATTTGTTGCCGGTGGTTCGTGTGGCGGATCCAGGTTGCGACCGCCGGCTTCGCAGCGGCGAGTGCGTCGGTGCGTTCGGCCTGCGTCCGCATCTCGGCAAGGGCGTCGGCTGGCCGGGCCCGACCCGCACCGACCTGGTGAAGGAGAATTGCGATGGCTGACACGGCTACGGATACACTGGCGAAGAAGGACAAGTCCGGCGAGGTGATCTCCGGCGGACACCTCGTCGCCAAGGCGCTCAGGGCCGAGGGTGTGGATACCATCTTCACGCTCTGCGGCGGCCATATCATCGATATCTACGATGGCTGTCTCGACGAGGGAATCCGCATCATCGACGTGCGCCACGAGCAGACCGCCGCCCATGCCGCCGACGGCTACGCGCGCCAGACCGGCAAGCTCGGCTGCGTGGTGACCACGGCCGGTCCGGGCTGCACCAACGCCGTGACCGGCGTCGCCACGGCATTCCGCTCGGAGAGCCCGATGCTGCACATCGGCGGGCAGAGTTCGCTGACCCAGCACAAGATGGGCTCGCTGCAGGACCTGCCCCACGTCGAGATGATGACGCCGATCACCAAGTTCGCCGCCGGCGTGCTGTCGACGGAGCGCGTCGCTGACATGATCTCGATGGCGGCGCGCGAGTGTTTCGCCGGTGCCTACGGCCCCAGCTATCTGGAGATTCCGCGCGACATCCTCGATCGCGAGATTCCCGTCGAGCGGGCCGTCCTTCCGAAGCCCGGCCATTACCGTGCCTCGGTGCGCTCGATCGGCGACCCCGCCGACATCGAAAAACTCGCGGACATCCTGGTCAAGGCCAAGAAGCCGGCCATGCTTCTTGGATCGCAGGTCTTCATGGCACGCGGCCACGAGGCTGCGATCGACCTGGGTCGGGCGCTCAACATACCGCTCTACATGAACGGCGCCAGCCGCGGCATCCTGCCGCCGGGCGATCCGCATTATTTCAATCGCACGCGCCGGCACGCCTTCAACGAGGCGGACGTCCTCGTCATCGTCGGCACGCCCTTCGATTTCCGCATGGGCTACGGCAAGCGGATCAGCGAGAAGGCGACGCTCGTGCAGATCGACCAGGACTACCGGACGGTCGGCAAGAACCGCGATATCTCGCTCGGCCTCGCCGGCGACCCCGGCGCCATCCTCAAGGCGGTACAGGACGCCACGACGGGCCGTTCCGACAACGGCGCGAGCGGCCGCGAGACTTGGCTGGCGGAGCTGCGCGCGGCCGAAGGTGCGGCTGCCGACAAGCTGATGCCCCTGTTCCTCTCGGACCAGGACCCGATCCATCCCTATCGGCTGGCCTGGGAGATCAACGAATTCCTCACCGACAAGACGATCTATATCGGCGACGGCGGCGACATCGTCACGATCAGCGCCCAGGCCGTGCAGCCGCGCGGACCCGGCAACTGGATGGATCCGGGCGCCCTCGGGTCGCTCGGCGTCGGCACCGGCTTCGCGATCGCGGCGGGTCTCGCCCATCCCGACAAGGAGGTGGTCTGCCTGTACGGCGACGGCAGCTTCGGCATGACGGCGTTCGACATGGAGACCGCCAACCGTTTCGGCGCGCCCTACATCGCCATCGTCGGCAACAACTCGCACATGAACCAGATCCGCTACGGCCAGATCGCCAAATACGGCGAGCAGCGCGGTAATGTCGGCAACAAGCTGGGCGACGTTCCGTTCGGCACCTTCGCCGAGATGCTCGGCGGCTACGGCGAGGAGGTTCGCGATCCCAACGAGATCGGGCCGGCGCTGCAGCGCGCACGCGAGTCGGTGCGGTCCAGCGGCAAGTCCGCGGTCATCAACGTCTGGGTGGATCCGAACGAGTACGCGCCGGGGACCAAGGCCCAGACGATGTACAAGTAGCGCGCCGTCGCGAAGCGCCCGCGATGCGGACGCGCGCCCGGCCGTGTGCCGGAACGCCGACCACCGCGGGCCGCGACGGAGAGGATAGAGAGGAGCGTCTATGAGCACGGCCCTGGAAGGCGTCCGCATTCTGGACATGACCCACGTACAGTCGGGACCCACCTGCACGCAGCTGCTTGCCTGGTTCGGCGCCGACGTGATCAAGGTGGAGCGACCCGGCGTCGGCGATGCGACGCGCGGCCAGCTGCGCGACATCCCGGACGTCGACAGCCTCTACTTCACGATGCTCAACGGCAACAAGCGCAGCGTCACGCTGAACACCAAGGCGGAGAAGGGTCGCGAGATCTTCAGCCGACTCATCGAGCAATGCGACGTCATGGTCGAGAATTTCGCGCCCGGCGCGCTCGATCGCATGGGCTTTACCTGGGAACGCATCCAGCAGATCAACCCGCGCATGATCTACGCCTCGGTCAAGGGTTTCGGGCCCGGCCCGTATGCCGACTGCAAGGTCTACGAGAACGTCGCGCAATGCACCGGGGGCGCCGCCTCGACGACCGGCGAGATCGACGGGTTCCCGATGGTCACGGGTGCCCAGATCGGCGATTCCGGGACCGGCCTCCATCTTGCGCTCGGCATCGTCGCGGCGCTGTTCCAGCGCGAGCAGACCGGGCGCGGGCAACGCGTCACCTGCGCCATGCAGGACGGTGTCCTCAACCTGTGCCGGGTCAAGCTGCGCGACCAGCAGCGGCTGGCCCACGGCCCGCTGAAGGAGTACCCGCAATACCCGAACGGCAAGTTCGGCGAGGCGGTGCCGCGCGCCGGCAACGCCTCGGGCGGCGGCCAGCCGGGATGGATCGTGCGCTGCAAGGGCTGGGAGAGCGATGCCGACGCTTACATCTACGTCATCGCGCAGGCGGCGGCGTTCCCGGCGCTCGCCAAGGTGATCGGCCACGAGGACTGGCTCGAGGATCCGGAGTGGAACACCCCGGAGGCGCGCCTGCCGAAGCTCGACCGGATGTTCGACGAGATCGAGAAGTGGACCATGACCAAGAACAAGTTCGAGGCCATGGACATCCTCAATCCGCTCAATGTGCCCTGCGGTCCGATCATCAGCATGAAGGAGCTGGCGGAGGAGCCGAGCCTGCGGGAGACCGGCACCGTCGTCGAGGTCGATCATCCCGAGCGTGGCCGCTACCTGACCGTGGGCAACCCGATCAAGCTCTCCGACTCGCACGTCCAGGTGGCGCGTTCGCCGCTGCTCGGTGAGCACACCGACGAGATACTCAAGGGCGTCCTCGGCATGTCCGACGAGGAAGTCGTCGCCGCCCGGGAGGAGGGGGCGGTCTGACGTCGGCCGCGACGTCCGCAGGGAACAGGGAAGGATCAGCAGCCATGCGTATCATCGTCAACGGCCAACAGGCGTTCGGAAAGGCCTGCCTCGAGGCGATCCTCGATGCCGGCAAGGACGAGGTCGTCGCCGTTTACACTGCACCCGACAAGGACGGGCGGCCCGTCGATCCGCTCAAGGAAGCGGCGGTCGAGCGCGGCATCCCCGTCGTCCAGCCGGCCGACTACGCCGACGACGCGGTACTCGAGGCGATGCGCGCGCTGAAAGCCGACCTGATGGTCATGGCCTACATGATCATCTTCGTGCCGGAAGCGGCCCGCAACATACCGACGCACGGCTCGATCTGCTTTCACCCGTCGCTGCTGCCCCTGCATCGCGGGCCGAGCTCGATCAACTGGCCAATCATCTGGGGCGCGAAGAAGTCGGGCCTCAGTTTCTTCTGGCCGGACGACGGGCTGGACGAGGGCGACGTCCTGCTGCAGAAGGAGGTCGATGTCGGCCCCGACGACACGCTCGGCACCATCTATTTCAACAAGATCTTCCCGCTCGGCGTCGAGTCCTGCCTCGAGGCGATCGATCTCGTGCGATCCGGCAATCCGCCGCGCATCAAGCAGGACGATGCCAAGGCGACCTACGAGGGCTGGTGTCGCAAGGCCGATGCCCGGATCGACTGGAACCGTTCGGTCGGCGAAGTCTACAACCTGATCCGCGGCACCAATCCGCAGCCCGGCGCGTGGACGCTGCTCGACGGCAAGGAGCTGCAGGTCTTCGACTGCGCAAAGGTCGAGGGCGGCGGGCGCACGGGCGAGATCATCGCCATCGATGACGAAGGCTTCACGGTCGTGGCCGGGCTCGGTGCGATCCGCGTCAGGCGCGTCCGCCTCGAAGGCGAGGCCAAGGTGGGGGCAGGCGAATTCGCCGCAGCGCACGGGCTCGAGAAAGGCAAGCGCCTCGGCAAGTGAGGCATGAGGAACGCCCCGGTCCGCCGCGGCGACACGACAACAGCGGGCGCGCCGGTGCCGGTTGCGTCCTCAAGCGAAGGATTACCGGAGGCGACCCATGGCCAAGAGTGACATCGAAATCGCCCGCGAAGCGACGATGAAGCCGATCACCGAGATCGGCGCGAGGCTGGAAATTCCGGCAGATGCGTTGCTGCAATACGGTCCCTACAAGGCGAAGCTGTCGTTCGACCATATCAACGGCCTCGCCGGGAAACCGGACGGCAAGCTCATCCTCGTCACGGCGATCACGCCGACGCCGGCCGGCGAAGGCAAGACCACGACCTCCGTCGGCCTCAATGACGGGCTCAACCGCATCGGCAAGAAGGCGATCGTATGCCTGCGCGAGCCGTCGCTCGGGCCGTGCTTCGGCATGAAGGGCGGGGCCGCCGGCGGCGGCTACGCCCAGGTCGTGCCGATGGAGGATATCAATCTTCACTTCACTGGCGATTTCCATGCCATCGGCGTCGCCCACAACCTGCTCTCGGCGCTGGTGGACAACCACATCTACTGGGGCAACGAGCTCGGCATCGACTCTCGGCGCGTCGGCTGGCGCAGGGTCGTCGACATGAACGATCGCGCGCTGCGCTCGATCGTCAATTCGCTCGGCGGGATCGCGAACGGCTTCGCGCGCGAGGACGGTTTCGACATCACCGTTGCCTCCGAGGTGATGGCGGTCTTCTGTCTCGCGACCGACCTCGCGGACCTGACCGAGCGGCTCGGCAACATCGTCGTCGCCCAGACCCGCGACCGCAAGCCGGTCTACGCGCGCGACCTCAAGGCGGCCGGCCCGATGTCGGTGCTGCTGAAGGACGCGATCGCACCGAACCTCGTGCAGACGCTCGAGAACAACCCGGCGTTCATCCATGGCGGTCCGTTCGCCAACATCGCGCATGGCTGCAACTCGGTGATCGCGACGCGGACGGCGCTCAAGCTCGCGGACTACGTCGTCACCGAGGCCGGTTTCGGTGCCGATCTGGGGGCCGAGAAGTTCTTCGACATCAAATGCCGCAAGGCCGGACTCGACCCGAAGGCGGCGGTCATCGTCGCGACCGTGCGCGCCCTCAAGATGCATGGCGGCGTCGCCAAGGGGGACCTCGGCAGCGAGAACGTCGATGCGGTCCGCAAGGGCTGCGCCAATCTCGCGCGGCACATCAAGAACGTGAAATCGTTCGGCGTACCCGTCGTCGTCGCCATCAATCGCTTCGTCACCGATTCGGACGCCGAGTTGGAAGCCGTCCGCAAGGCGGCCGACGAGCTCGGCGCGAAGGCGGTGCTGGCGAACCACTGGGCCGACGGCGGGGCCGGCACCGAAGAGCTCGCGCGAGAGGTCGTCGCGCTCGTCGATGGCGGCGCGGCGAGCTTCAAGCCGCTCTACGAGGACAGTCTGCCATTGTGGGACAAGATCCGGACGGTCGCGACGCAACTCTACGGCGCCGAGGATATCATGGCGGACGACAAGGTGCGCAAGCAGATCGCCGAGCTGCAGGAGGAATACGGGCACTTCCCCATCTGCATGGCGAAGACGCAATACTCGTTCTCGACCGATCCCAACCTGAAGGGGGCGCCCAGCGGGCACAAGGTGCCGATCCGCGAGGTGCGCCTGTCCGCGGGCGCCGGCTTCCTCGTCGTGATCTGCGGCGAGATCATGACGATGCCGGGCCTGCCGCGGGTCCCGGCGGCGAATTCGATCAGGCTGAACGAGCAGGGGCAGGTCGACGGCCTGTTCTGACGCGACGTCGCTCGCAACGCCGCGACGCTCAAGGATGGCAGCCATCGTGCAAGGAGGACGCCGACAATGTCGATAAAATCGATCATCGCCCCGATCCGGGGGGACGGCAAAGGCGAGAGCGTCCTCGGCCTGGCGCTGGCGATCGGCAAGAAGTTCGGCTCGCATGTCGATGTCCTGCACGTGCACGCCAAGCCGGACGACATGATCCCGTACGGCGTGCCGCTGACCGCGGCGTTCAAGGAGGCCATCCTGCAGGCCGCCGACAATCTGGCGCACCAGGAGGAGGACCGCGTGCGCAAGCATTTCGATGATTATTGCGCCGCGCGGCAGATCAAGCTGGTGC
The DNA here is from genome assembly GCA_041584475.1 of Alphaproteobacteria bacterium. Taxonomy (GTDB): domain Bacteria; phylum Pseudomonadota; class Alphaproteobacteria; order UBA8366; family JADFVY01; genus JBFHDX01. The sequence continues at coordinate 38,014 of JBFHDX010000015.1, read as the reverse complement.
CCCACGATTCCGAGAGCTTCCCGCTGGACGCCCTGTCGGTGTCCTGGCGCGAGGAGGCCGGGAAGCAGGCGGCCATCGTTCGCCGCGTCGGCCGGTTCTGCGACCTGATCGTGGTGCCGCGGCCGGAGAGCGAGAGCGACGTCGGCTTCAACACGTTGAACGCGGCGCTGTTCGACGTCCGTAAACTGACGGCCGTCGCGCCGCCCAAACCGGTCCAGGAGACGGGACGGCACGTCGCCGTCGCCTGGAACGGCAGCCCCGAGTCCGCGCACGCCGTCAACCGCGCGCTGCCACTGCTGGCGGCGGCGGAACGGGTGACGATCCTGTATGCACCCGACGACAACGTCCAGGACCTGGAGACCGGCACGATCCGGCGTTATCTGCTGTTGCACGGCATCAAGCCGGCCCTCCTGGAATTCAAGGTGAGCAGGCACAACATCGGCGCGCCGCTGCTGGCGACGGCTGCGAAGACCGGTGCCGACATGATCGTCATGGGTGCATTCGGCAGCATGAAGCGGCGCGAGCTCGTGCTCGGCGGGGTCACCGAATACGTGCTCGAGCACACGGAGATCCCGGTGGTCATGGCGCACTGAGCCGCGTCCGGCAGACGACGAGAGCGTTCATTAACCGGTCGGAGGCGCCCGCAAGAGTGGTTGAAAAGATGCCGTCACACCTGTTCGTTCCCGCCCTCGAGGCGAACGTGAGTCTCAAGGATCGGACTTACGAGATCCTCAAGGAGGCGATCTGCAAGATGAACATCTATGCGCCGGACGCGCAGCTGCGTCTGGACGAGCGCCAGCTCTCGGAGCAGCTCGGCATCAGCCGCACGCCGTTGCGCGAAGCGCTGGTCCGGCTCGAGCAGGAGGGCCTCGTCAACATCATCCCGCGGCGCGGCATCTTCATCGTGCGCAAGACCAAGCGGGAGATCCTCGACCTCATCGTCGTCTGGGCGGCGCTCGAGAGCATGGCCGCGCGTCTGGCGACGGAGCATGCGTCCGAAGAGGACATCGCCTCGCTGCGGCGCATGTTCGCCGGCTTCGATCGCGGCAGCGCGCGGGCCAATATCGACGAGTACTCCGAGCGCAACATCGAGTTCCATCAGGCGATCCTGCGCATGAGCGGTTGCACGCTGCTGGTCGAGACGGCCGACCAGCTGTTCGTCCATGTCCGGAGCATTCGCGCGCAGACGATCGGCGAGGCGGACCGCGCGGCCCAGTCGGTGATCGATCACATGCACATCATCGAAGCCATCGAGGCACGCGATACCGAACTCGCCGAGCGGCTGGTCCGCGAGCACGCGCTGAATCTCGCGGCGCACATCGACAAGAACGTCAATTACCTCGATTGACGAAGGCGCCGCCCGGCGATCCCGTCAGGCGATGTGAATCTCGATCTCGGAGACCCCGTCGACGCCGCCGGTGATGGTATCGCCGCTGGCGACCGCCCCGACTCCTGCCGGCGTGCCCGTGAGGATCAGGTCGCCGGGCGCCAGCTCGAACAGGCCGGACAGATACTCGATCATCTCGGGGATGTTCCAGATCAGCTGGTTGAGGTCGCCTTCCTGCCGCAGTTCGCCGTTAACGGCGAGCCAGATGCGGCCATGGTCGGGGTGGCCGATTTCCGACGCCGGGCGGATCGCCGTGCACGGCGCCGACCGGTCGAACGCCTTACCCGCACACCACGGCCGCGCCAGCTTCTTCGCTTCGCCCTGCAGGTCGCGGCGCGTCAGGTCGATGCCGACGGCGTAACCGTAGATGCAGTCCAGCGCCTGCGCCGCCGGGATGTTCGCCCCGCCCTTGCCGAGCGCCACCACGAGTTCGATCTCGTGGTGCAGGTCCCGGGTCGCCAGCGGGTAGGGGATCGTCGATCCGCTCGGCACGATGGTGTCCGCCGGCTTGGTGAAGAAGAACGGCGGCTCGCGGTCCGGATCGTGGCCCATCTCGCGGGCGTGCGCGGCGTAGTTGCGACCGACGCAGTAGATGCGGCGGACCGGGAACCGGGAATCCCCGCCGATGACGGGCAGCGACGTGACGGCCGGCGGATCGATGACGTAATCCATCTTTTCCTTCTCTGCTCTTGGCGAAGCGTCAGTTTCGGGATGCGGCGTAATACTCGACCTTGCGCTCGAGCCAGGCGAGGAACTCGGCGATCAGGAACGACAACGCGAACAGCACGATCAACACCGCCCAGAAGTGCTTCATCAGGAAGTTGGAGGCGTAAAGCTCGAACAGGGAGCCGAAGCCGACGATCGAGATCAGCAGCTGGCCGATGATCACGCCCTTGACGGCGCGGATGAATCCGATGCGCACGCCGCCGAGGATTTCCGGCAGCGCCGCCCAGAAATAGATCTTGGTGAAGGCGTCGAACGGGGTGGCGCCGAAGGCGCGCCCCATCTCGACCAGCGAGCGGTTGATATGCATGACGCCGGCGCGCGCGTTGAGCACGATGATCCAGATCGCGAACAGGGCGGTCGTGATGACGATCGCCCGGAGGCCGAAGCCGAACAGCACCATCAGCACCGGCACCAGCGCCGTCAGCGGCGCGCTCAGGAAGATGTTGACCCAGGGCAGCAGAAGCTCGTCGATGAGCCGGCTCTTGCCCATGAGGATGCCGACCGGCACGCCGATGACGATGGCCGAAACGGTGCCGATCGCGAAGGCTTGGGCGGTCTCCCGCAGCGCCTTGAGGAAAGCCGGCGTGCCGCCGATCTCCCACAGGGTCGCGAAGATCGCCGAGAGCGGCGGCACGAAGAAGGTGAGCTCGATCTGGCCGACGAATTCCCACAGCAGGCCCCAGAGGAGCAGCGACGACATGCCCGGCAGCCGGTAGCCGAAGATGGTCATGACGGCGCCCCCCTACTCGACATAGGACCTGAGCGAGGTCCAGATCCGGTCGACCAGGTCGAGATATTCGGGGTCGCGCCGGATGCTGTCGACGTCCTTGTTCCGGAAGCTGCGCGGACGAATGATCTCGGATACGCGGCTCGGCCGCGGCAGCAGGATGGCAACCTGGTTCGAGACGTAGACCGCCTCTTCGATGGAGTGGGTGACGAACAGGAACGTCCGCTTCTCGTTCTGCACCAGCCCCAGCAGGTCCTCCTGGAACTTGCGTCGCGTCTGCTCGTCGACGGCCGAGAAGGGCTCGTCCATCAGCAGCACCTCGGCATTCACGGAAAGCGCCCGGGCCAGCCCGACGCGCTGGCGCATGCCGCCGGAAAGCTCGTGCGGATAACTTTTCTCGAAGCCCTGCAGTCCGACCGCGGCGATGTATTTCTCGGCGACGGCCTCGCGTTCGGATCTGGCCACGCCCCGCAGTTCGAGCCCGAAGGCGACGTTACGGATGACGCTCGCCCAGGGCAACAGGGCGAAATCCTGGAACACGAACGCCCGGTCGGGTCCGGGGCCGGTCACCGGCTTTCCGTTGACCAGGACCTCGCCGCGCGTCGCCGGGATCAGCCCGGCGATGATCTTGAGCAGGGTCGTCTTGCCGCAGCCGGACGGTCCCAGGAGCGATGTCAACTGCCCCTTGGGAAAGTCGATGGAAAGGTCGCGCAAGGCTTCGACGTCTTTGTAGTTCTTGTAGACGTTGCGGACCGTAACAGCGTTCTCGGTGCTCATTCGCTCATCTTCTTGTCGCTTGGGACGGCCGGGCCGTTCAGTCCGAAACCAGCGTCTCGTAGGTGCCTTTGAACAGATATTTCTCGAGTCGTTCGAGCAGGTTGAGGAACACGACGGCGAGCACGATGATCGATGCGATCGCCGCATACATGCTCGGGTAGTCGGCGATCGAACGGCTGTAACTGATGATGTCGCCGACGCCGGTCGGCGTGATCTTCAGCTCGGCGAGCACCGCCCCGATGAAACCGGCCGAGATGCCGAGGCGAAGTCCCGCGAATATGATGGGCGATGCCGACGGCAGGATGATCTTCAGAATGATGTCGCGCCGCGTGCCGAGGAACGCCCGTCCCATTTCGATGAGGGAGGCCGACGTGTTCCGTACCGCGCCGGCGGTGTTCAGGACGATGACCGGCATCGCCATGATGCAGACGACGAACACCTTCGATGTCAGCCCGATGCCGTACACCATGACCAGCAGGGGGATCAGCGCCGCCAGCGGCGCCGTCTGCATGACCACGAAGATCGGCGAGACGAGCCAGTCGAACGCTCGGCTCAGGCCGATCCACAGGCCGATGCCGATGCCGAGGAACGCCGAGATCAGGACGCCGACGACCAGCGGCTTCAGCGTCTCGACATAGGCCGTGAACATCGTGCCGTCGACGATCAGCGCCCAGAAGGCGGCCAGCGACTCGATGAAGGTCGGAAAGGCGAAGCTGACCGGAATGCGTCCCGCGATCTCCCAGGCGCCGAACACGAGAACCGCGGAGCATAGTTTCAGTATGACGGCGCGATGACGGGTGAGAATCTGCATATCCAGCCAACCGGAACGCAACGCCGGCGGAGCGCAGACCCGCCCCGCCGGCACTGCCGTGTGATCCTATTGCGTGGCCTTGTTCAGCGGCTCGAAGTGCCAGAAGTCATTGGGGTCGAGACTCGCCGGGTCGCCCTGCAGCTGCCCCGCCTTCGAGTACCATTCCAGATCCGCCTTGGCGGCCTTCAAGCCGCCGCCGTTCGGGTCGTACAGGCCGCCCTCGACCGCCTCCGCGAAGAAAGCGTCGAGCCCGTCCAGCACCTCCTTCGGAAGCTGGCCGATCGGACCGTTCGGATCGGTTTCGCGCCTCACGATGGTCGGGTCCTTGTGCATGTCGCGATACACGCTGACCAGTGCCTTGACGAAGGTGTCGACCGCCTCGCTGTTCTTCTTCATCCAGTCGAGATTGGCGAACAGGGCCTCGTCGCTGGCGTCGACCTCGAACATCGGCAGGACGTTGAACTTGTCGCTCGCTATCTTCATCAGCTTGTTCTTGTTGGACAGGTCGATGATGGTCGCATCGGCCTGGCCCGCCATCAGCGCGGCGACGCGGTTCGCCGAACCCGGCACGTAGGACCGCTTGCCGAACTTGATGCCGAGCCGGTCTTCGATGACGTTGGCGATCGAGTCGGTACCGCCGCCGCGCGAGTGCAGCAGGATCGGCTCGCCGTTGAGATCCTCCAGCTTGGAATATTTCTTCGTGGTAACCGGGAAGAACTTCAGCTTGGAGAGCTGGAAGATGATCCGCACCGGCGCCTTGGCGCGCTGCATCACCGAATAGGGCGTGCCGAAGCCGATATCCATCTGACCGCTGAGGATCGCCTGGATCGCCAGTTCTTCATCGGCGAACGCGGTCCACTCGTATTCGAGGCCCATCTTCTTCGCTCGATCCAGCGCCACGAAGATGTGCGCGACTTCGTCGGACGGCGGCTCGGCCAGCGCAATCCGGATCTTCTCCGCCTGCGCCGATGTCGCCGCGACGAGAAGCGTGCCCGCCATCGCGGCCACTGCCACCGTCACGGTGCAGGCCTGGATGATTCTCTTCATTTCGGTAGTCCTCCCTGGGTCATGGGTGATCTTGCAGGTTTTCAACCAATTGTGATCAAACTAGCGGATTGGTTTTTTGAGAGTCAAGCTTTACAGCGGACATTCCCTTTTGTATCAAGTGGCTATGACCAACCAATTCGAAAATTGATCACATGTCCCAGCACCACGTCGACCGCACCCTGGCGCTCATGCGGCAGATGATAGAGGAGGGCGGCTACCCCCTCAACAGCCGGCTGCCGGCCGAGCGCGACCTGTGCGAGCGCCTCGGGGTCACGCGGAACGCGTTGCGACGGGCCCTGTCGACCCTCGAGTCGGAAGGGCAAATCTGGCGTCACGTCGGCAAAGGCACGTTCGTCGGCACGCCGCCCAACGGCGCCGTCGACGATCTCACCCAGGTGACCAGCCGCACCAACCCGGCCGAGGTCATGCAGGCGCGCCAGATGGTCGAGCCCGAGCTGGCGCGGCTCGCCGCGCTCAACGCCTCGGCCACCGACATCGAGGAGATGCGCCACTGCATCCGGCGGACGAAGTCGGCGCGCAACTGGCGCACCTACGAGATGTGGGACAACCGCCTGCACCGCGCGATCGCCAAGGCCGGCGGCAACGGCTGCATGCTGGCCGTCTTCGACATGCTGAACACGATCCGCCGCGCCGTCACCTGGGGGCGGCTCAGGCGCTACGACCTGACGCCGGATCACAGCCACCACAGTTTCTCCGAGCACGACGCGCTGGTCGACGCGATCGAGCTGCGCGATACGGAGCTCGCGGCCAGTCTGATGCGCGACCATCTGCGCGAGGTGCGGCGCGACCTGCTGCAGGCGATGCCCGACAGCCACTAGGCGACGGGGCGGCGGAACGCGGGCTGCAGCCGATCGATACCACGGTGTCCGCATGACCGCCGTCCGCATCCGGCCGTCCCGCACGCCGATGACGGGCCGGCCTGCGCCGCAGGCTGCCGAAGTCAGCATTTGACGGCAAGGGTCGCTCGCACGCCAATACACGCGCCGCGCGGCGCCGAGGGAGCGAAGGGTCGGGGATGAAGATCTGTATCGTCGGGGCATCCGGAAAGCTTGGCCGGTACATGGTGCAGCATGCGCTCGATCGCGGCTACGATGTGGTCGGCGTGTGCCGCGAACAGAGCGTCGGCAAGCTCGACGCGTTCACCGGGCGCATCACCGTCGTTCCCGGGCTGACGAACGATCGCGACGTGATCGGGAAGGCGGTGGCGGGGTGCGACGGCGTCCTCACCGTCCTCGTGCCGTGGGGAGTCGGAGGTTACGCCTCGGCGACCGCGCAGGCGGTCCTCGACCACGCGCCCCCCGGCGCGCGCCTGATATTCTCGTGCGGCTGGCACATCAGCCGCGACGGGCTGGACGCGTACTCGCGCAGGTTCAGGTTGGTCGTGGCCACGGTCGGTTTTCTCGTGCGGCTCTTCCGCATCGCGGACCTCGACGACCAGGTCGAGGCCTGCCGGCGCATCTTCGCCAGCGACACGCGGTGGACGGTCGTGCGCGGAAGCGACCTCGAAGAGGGCGAGAGCCAGGGCCTGCCGGTCTGGAGCCGGCACGTCGGCGATCCCATACTCGCGAGCAACCGGACGCGTCGCATCGACTTCGCCCTGTTCATAGTCGAGGCCCTTACGAACGACGAGCTGGTCCACGAGGCCCCGGCGATCGTCGGCCGCCGGACGCCATCGGCGCTCGCGCACGGCGCCGGGTGATCGTCGGGATCCATGCGCGCCAACATTATTCGGGCCGGGTGGTGGCTGGCCGTTGCTGCAGGGTGCCGACATGCAACACGATGCCGCTTCCTGCGCCTTTCCGGCCGACCGGACCAAATACCAAATGCGCACTGATTTCGACCGGCACCGGCCCCTTGGTAACGCCAAACACCTGCTTGCATTCCCGTCCACGCGAGCGAATGAGTGTGTCGTTGACGGCGCCGCGCCGGTGGAGCGGGAAGAGTGGAGACGCGTCCATACTCCCCCCGCCCTTCTTGTTCAGATCACCGCAAGTTTGACGTCCACGTTTCCACGTGTCGCGTTGGAGTAAGGGCATACCTGATGGGCTTTTTCGACCAGTGCCTCTGCTCTATCCCTGGCAATGCCGGGGAGAGAGATGTCGAGCGATACGGTGATACCGAACCCCCCCTCCGACCGCGGTCCGATACCGACGGTGGCCGAAACGGTCGTATCATTGGGAATTCTTGTACCTTCTTCCTGGGAGGCCACAAACTTCATGGCCCCCAAGAAGCAAGCGGAATAGCCTACGGCGAAAAGCTGCTCGGGATTGTTTCCCTCGCCGCCGGGACCGCCGAGTTCCTTGGGGGTGCTCAGCGTCACACTGAGCTTGCCGTCGTCGGTCTGCGACCTGCCGTCGCGTCCGCCGGTTGCCGTGGCGGTAGTCTTGTAAAGCACGTCTACGGGCATCGAGTATCTCCTTGCCGGGCGTTACAGGCGGGCTTGGCTAAAGTCTTACACGATGCTATCGCGCCCTCAAAGAAAGATGGCGATATCCGGCGAACGACCCGCTATGAAATACGTACGGTTCCGACCTCGCGGCCGAAGGTCTGCTGTCTTTTGATTTCTATTCTGCGCATCACGCGATGAGCCGGGTCCACGAGCCAAACCTCGATACGCCGGGTCTTGCCTGTCCACAGTATCTCGCAACGGTCGTCCTTCGGGGTCGTGACGATCGCACGGTGGGGGAGCTGGCGAAGTTGCTTTTCCTCGCCTCGAATACATTGACGCCGATGCTGAAGAGGCTCGAACTGTTGGGGTTCGTGCGAAGAGAGCGAGACGCGGCGGACAAGCGATCCGTGCGGATCCTGCTTACCGGCCCGGGCCGCAGGTTGATGCAAAGAGCCCGTGACATCCCATCTTGCATCCTGAAGGCGACTGACCTCACCCACGATGACGCCGTGAGGATGACGAGAGAAATCTCGCGGTTGCGCGACGCGCTGGTTGCCTCTGCATGACGCTCCCTGCGGCAACAAATCGTGCCTGGTGTCCTGGTTGCCACTCACTTCTGCCGGGAGAGCGCGAAACTCAAAGCGACCGAACCTCGGTCGAAGCGAGGCTTGGCTGTGGCGTATCAGAGGTTCGCTCGAACCGTGGTTCCGAAAGCCGACAGGCTCGTCAAATTGAGCTCCAAGAGCACAGGGCTCCGGGCTGAACATCGAGCGCGCGATCCTGATCGGCATGCGCCCGCCGGCCGCTTGGCAGTCGATACTGTCCCGCACCTGCGCAAGACCGGGGCGATCGAGATCCACTTCGCAATGTGGTACTCCGCGAGACCGCGCAGACCCGACAGGCGATTTGGCGATCGCCTGCCACGGAGGACCTCGATCCCGCAAATGAAAGGGGCGTTCCCCGCGAACGCCCCTTCCGTCGGCGTCACTCGGCCGGCTGGGCGGCCTTGCCCGTCCAGGCGGTGCGATCGATGTCCAGGTCCGGGAAATCGTCCGGATTCAGGACCGGTCGATCGACCCCTGCCTTCAGCTGCCGGCGGAAATCCTTGAGGATGCGCAGGCAGGTCGGCAGCAGCATCATGATGGCGACCAGGTTGACCAGGGCGAGGATGCCCATCATCGGGTCGGAGAAGAAGAACACCGCCGTGGCTCCCGGTGCCACCGCACCGAGAAACACGATCGCCATGATGACCGGGCGAAGCACCTGGATCGCCGCCGGGTGGCCGGTGATCACCGTCAACGCGTTCTCGCCCAGATAGTAGTTGTAGATGATCGAGCTGAACGCGAACAGCAGGACGATGAAGGTCAGGAAATACTGCGTCCACTCACCGAGATGCCAGACGAGCGACTGCTGGGTCAGCGCGACGCCGTTGATATCCTGTGCGCCCGGCACGTAGACGCCGCCCAGCAGGATGACGAAGGCGGTGCAGCTGCAGATAATGATCGTGTCGATGAACACGGACAGCGACTGCGTGATCCCCTGGGTGATCGGGTGGCGCACGTCGGCCGTCGCCGCGACGTTCGGGGCGGAGCCGAGACCGGCCTCGTTGGAGAACAGTCCCCGGCGCAGGCCCTGGGCGATCGCCGCGCCCATGCCGCCGCCGACCGCTTCCTCGAAGCCGAAGGCGTTCGAGACGATGGTCACGATGACGCCCGGCACCGAGGTGATGTTGAGGACGATGATCACGATCGCCATCAGGATGTAGGCAATCGCCATCACGGGCACGATCGCGTCCGCGGCCTTCGCGATGCGATGGATGCCGCCATAGACGATGAAGCCGGTGATGCCGGTCAGCAGGATGCCGGTCCAGATCCGGTCGATGCCGAGGCTGTCGTTCGCCGCGCCGGCCACCGTGTTGCCCTGGAAGGCGTTGAAGCCGAGCGCGAAGGCCGCGATCAGACAGACCGCGTAGACGATCGCCAGCCATTTGTATTCGGCACCGAGCCCGTGGATGATCGCCCGCGCCGGACCGCCGCGGAAATCGCCGTCCGGCATGCGCCGCTTGTAGAGCTGCGCCAGCGAACACTCGACGAGGCTGGTGGCCATCCCGGCGAGGGCGATCGCCCACATCCAGAACACGGCCCCAGGGCCGCCCAGCGTGATCGCGACCGCGACGCCGGCGATATTGCCGCCGCCGACGCGCCCGCCGACCGATATCAGCAGCGCCTCGCGGCCCGAGATGGCCCTCGGATCGTCAGGAGGGCCCTCGAACAGCACCCGGAACATGCGCCCGAAGAAGCGGAACTGCACGAACCCGGTCAGTGCGGTGATGAAGATGCCGAGAATGACGAGGATCGGGATCAGCGACCAACCCCACGTCAAATCCCCGATCAGGCCAAAGATATTCTCAAGAAATGTCATGTCCCCCTCCGTCCCGTTGTTCGGGATGTCGCCGAGCCGCGGCGATGTGATCCTGCGACCGTGTCCGCCTGTAGCAAAGGAAACCTTAACCGCCCAGAAGGCGGTTCAACAAGCCGGATCTCCGAAGAACGCCCAAGAAATTCCGCACGCTCGCGTTCGCGCACGGCGAAATCGCCCGAGGGGGACGTGCTGCGGCAGCAGGGCCGGTTCCGGGCGAGCGCCTATGTCGACCGAAAAATCCGCGGGGCCCCGTTCGGGGCCCCGCGTCCTGCTGTCGCCGGACTATTTCTGAAGTTCGGTCCAGATCGCGGTGTAGTACTCCTGCGCCTCCGCCGGACAGGCGGGCGAGAATCGGCCCGCGGACTGAAGTTCCGGCGGCACGACGATCTCGGGCGCCGTCTTCATGTCTTCCGGCATGTAGGCGTCGGAGCCGTCGATGCCGTTCGCGTAGCGGGCGAAGGCCGAGATCATGGCCGCATTCTCGGGAGCCATGATGAAGTTCAGGAACAGCTTGGCGTTCTCGGCGTTCTTGGCATCGGCCAGGATCGCCGCCGAATCCATCCACACGACGTAACCTTCCTTCGGATAGCCATAGGCGACCTTCGGGTTGTTGAGCCGCGCCCGGAAGGTCGAGCCGTTCCAGTTCACGCTGGCCATGACGTCGCCGTTGGAGAGCTTCTCGGTCATGCCGTAGTCCATGCTCATCCATTTCGGCTTGGCTCCGAGCAGCGCATCGCGCGCCCTCTTGAGCGCCGCCTTGTCGGTCGTGCAGGGCTCGCCGCCGACATACATCAGCGCCAGGCTGATCACGTCCTGCATCTCCGGCACGACGTTCACCTTGCCGACGAGCTCGGCCGGCGGATCGAGCCAGATGGCCGAGGTATTAATGTCGCCCGAATAGGCCGACCTGTTGACGGCCACGCCCGTCGTGCCCCACTGCCACGGTACCGAGTAGCGCCGGCCCGGATCCCAGTCGACCTTCTTCCACCGGTCGGCCATGTGCTTGAAGTTCGCCATCTCGGGCACGCCGGCATCCATCAGCAGGCCTTTCTGGATAAATATCGGAATGTAGCTGTGGGTCGGCACGACGATGTCGAAGCCGTGGCCTCCCGCCTCGATCTTGGCTAGGGCGGTGGTGTTGCTGTCGTAGTCGGTGATCGTCACCTTGACGTCGAAGGTCTCCTCGAACTTCTTGATCAGCTCCGGATTCGTGTAGTTGCCCCAGTTGTAGATGTTGAGCTCGCCCTTCGCCGCGGCCGTGCCGGCGAAGGCCAGGGTGGCGACCGCCGTTATCAGAAATCTTGTCATATGCGTCTCCCGTTGCTTGGTCGATGGCGGGGTCATCCCCGCTTTCTTGTCAGAAAAAAGAACGCGGTCAGCAGCAGGACGGTCAGACCCAGCAACGCCGTCGATATCGCGTTGACCTCGGGCGTGACGGCCCGCCGCAGCTGGCCGAGCATGTATGTCGGCAGCGTATCCTGACCGGCGGATTTTACAAACTCGGTAATGATGACGTCGTCGAGCGAGATCACGAAGGCCAGCATCCCGCCGGCGGCAATGCCGGGCACCAGCAGCGGCAGCGTGATCCGCCGGAAGGTCCGCCAGGGCGTGGCGTAGAGATCGGCGGCCGCGGTCTCCAGCAGCAGGTCCATGCCCTCGAGCCGGGCCCGGATCGGCAGATAGGCGAAGGGGATGCAGAAGGCCGAGTGGGCGAGGATCAGGTAGCCGAGTCCGGTATAGCCGGTCGCCACCTTGATCGAGGCGAAGAAGATCAGCAAGGCGACCGCGGTCACGATCTCGGGCACCATCAGCGGCTGGTTGATCATGACGTAGATGAGCGTCTGGCCGCGGAACCGGCCGCGCCGCGTCGTGCCCAGCGCCGCCATCGTCGCGACCGTCGTCGAGACCAGCGCCGCGCAAGACGCGATCACCAGCGAGCGAACGGTCGCCTCCTGCACCTGCGTGTTCTCCCACGCCACCGCGTACCACTGCAACGAGGCCCCGCCCCAGAGCGCCACCGACTCCGAGGCGTTGAAGGAATAGACCACCATCGTCACGATCGGCGCATAGAGCAGCGCGAAGGCGGTGATCGCGATCGCCGGGAAGCCGGGCAGGGCCGTCACCGAGAAGCCGCCCCTAGCCATGCTGTCCGTTCCGCGACGAGGCCCGCACATAGCCGAGCAGCGCCACCAGTACGATGATCAGCAGCAGCATCGACAGCGCCGAGCCCAGCGGCCAGTTCCGCCCCTGGCCGAACTGCAGCTCGATGAAGTTGCCGATCATCATGTTCTTGCCGCCGCCGAGGACGCGCGGCGTGACATAGGCGCCGAGCGACGGCACGAAGACCAGGATCGACCCAGCGACGATCCCGGGCCGGACGATCGGCAGGATCACCTTGCGCAAGACCCGCAGGCGCGAGGCGTAGAGGTCGTAGGCCGCCTCGATCAGCCGGAAATCGAAGCGGTCGATCGCGGCATAGAGCGGCAGCACCATGAGCGGCAGGTAGACGTAGGCCATGCCGATCAGCACCGCGGTGTCGGTATACAGAATCTGGATCGGCGCCTCGATGAGGCCGAGCCCCAGCAGCGCCGAGTTCAGCAGGCCCTGGTTACGGATCACCTCCATGATCGCGAAGGTGCGGATCAGCAGGTTGGTCCAGAACGGAATGGTGATGAGGAACAGCCAGGCGGCCCGCTGTCCGGCCGGGCGCGTGGCGATGAACCAGGCGGTCGGGAAGCCGACGGCGAAGGTGATCAGGGTCGTCAGCAGCGACAGCTTCGCCGAGCGCCAGAAGATCGTCAGATGGGCATCCGCCGGCGACACGGTGCCGTCGAAGATGTCGCGCTCGAAGAACACCCGGAACCAGGCCTCGAGGCTGAAATTCCAGACCACGCCGGAATACTCCCCGGGCTCGAGGAAGGCGTAGACCACGACGATCAGCAGCGGTCCCGATGCTCCCAGCACCAGGAAGAAGAGCGCCGGCGCCGAGAGCAGCCAGCCGATGCGTGGGCGGGAGCTTTCGGGCGGGTTCACGTCATTGCTCCAGGATCTGCACCGCGCCCTCGACGAAGCCGATCGACAGCTCCTCGCCGGTGCTCAGCCCGATTTCCCCGGATGGCGGGCTCTGCAGCCGGGCGACGATCTCGGTGCCGTCGCCGAGGCGCAGGTGGCAGTGCGTGTCGGTGCCGAAATAGACGGTGTTGGTCAACGTCGCGCCGATCCGGCCCGCGGCGCCGGCCGGCGAGATCCGGACCTGCTCGGGGCGGACGGCCAGCGTCACCTCGCTGCCCTCCGTCAGCCCCGCCGCCGTCAGCGTCAGCAATTCACCCGATGCGAGGCGCACCCCAGCGCCCTCCGCCCGGCCTCTGAGGACATTCGTCTCGCCGATGAAATCGGCGACGAAGCGGTTGACCGGCCGGTTGTAGATCTCTCGCGGCGAGCCGATCTGGAGCAGGCGTCCCTCCCGCATCACCCCGATCCGGTCCGACATCGTCAGCGCCTCTTCCTGGTCGTGGGTGACGAAGACGAAGGTGATCCCGGTCTCGTGCTGCAGCCGTTTCAGCTCCAGTTGCATCTCCTTGCGCAGCTTCAGGTCCAGCGCCGACAGCGGCTCGTCGAGCAGCAGCACCTCCGGCGCCGGCGCGAGCGCGCGGGCCAGCGCCACCCGCTGCTGCTGCCCGCCCGACAGCATCGCCGGCTTGCGCGCGGCCATCGTCTCGAGCTTGACCAGCGCCAGTATCCGCTCCACCGTTCGCGACACCTCCGCCCTGGGCCGGCCCAGCATCTCCAGCCCGAAGGCCACGTTCTGGGCGACGGTCAGATGCGGGAACAGCGCGTAGCTCTGAAACACCGTGTTCACCGGGCGCCGATTCGGCGCCATGTCGGTGATGTCCTTGCCGCCGAGAAAGATACGGCCCGACGTCGGCGCCTCGAATCCCGCGATCAGCCGCAGCAGGGTGGTCTTGCCGCACCCCGATGGCCCGAGAAGCGTGAAGAATTCGCCGCGTTCGATGGTGACGTCGACATCGTCGAGCGCGCGCACCAGCGCCTCTCCCGAACCGTAGTCCTTGCGTGCCGATCGTGTCTCGACCGCGGCGGTGGCGTTCAACGCGCGTCCTCTCCCTGTCCGGGACCGATCTTTCAGAATGGCCGGGAGAAATGCAAGCGGCAGTAACGCCGTGGCGGTCTCAGCCCGGCGTGCGGTGAAACCACGGGCGGGCGCGCTCGAGATCGGCGCACAGCGACATCAGCGTCTCGTCCTCGCCGAAGCGCGCCGCCAGGTGGACGCCGATCGGCAGGCCGTCCGCGGACCAGTGGAGCGGCACCGAGACCGCCGGCTGGCCGGTGGCGTTGAACGCCGCCGTGAAGGGCGAATAGGCGAAGACCCCGTCCGGCCCGATCCGGTACCCCACATAGTCCTCGGTATCGTGGCCGAAGCGGCCGATGCGCGCCGGCGGCTCGGCAAGCGTCGGGGTCAGCAGCACATCCCAGTCCGCAAAAAAGGCCGCCATCTGCCGGCCATAGGCGTGAATCCTCCCGACCGCGTCGAGATACCCCTCGCCGGCGATCGACGCCGCGTGGGCGATCGCCCCGCGCGTCACGCCCTCGACGTCGTCGGGGCGCAGTTCGCGGCCGAGCGCCGCAAGCTTCTTGTGCACGCCGAGCGCCGTGCCGCAGGCCACGATCGCCGTCCACGCCGCCATCATTCCCTCGGTGTCGGCCGCTTCGGGGCGGGCCGGCTCGACGTCGTGGCCCATCTCGGAGAGCAACTGCGCCGCGTCGAGTGCCGCCGCCCGGCATACCGGATCGATCGCCCCGCCGCCGAGCGTCGTGTCGCAGAGCGCGATCCGCAGCCGCCCCGGGGCCTTGCTCAGCGCCTCGGTGAAGCTGCCGGCGAGCGGCGGGGCGTGATAGGGCGCGCCGAGGTCGGGGCCGGCGCAGGCATCGAGCAGCGCCGCCGTGTCGCGAACCGAGCGCGTCAGGAATCCGTCCGTCGCCATCCCCGCCCAGCCCTCGCCGGCATAGGGGCCGTCCGGCAGTCGCGCCCGCGTCGGCTTGAAACCGAAGAGGCCGCAGTTCGACGCCGGGATGCGGACCGAGCCGCCGCCGTCGGAGCCGTGCGCGGCGGGGACGATCCCGGCCGCGACCGCCGCGCCGGAGCCGCCCGAGGATCCGCCCGGCGTGCGGTCCGTGTTCCAGGGATTGCGCGTCGGCCCGCCATAGACCGCCGCCTCCGTGACGGGGCCGATACCGCCCTCGGGCGAGGCGGTGCGCCCGAAGGTCACCAGCCCGGCCGCCTCGAGCCGCTCGTAGATCGACGAGTTGCGGCCGTAACGCGTGTTCATGAAGAGCCGCGACCCGTTGTGCGAGGGATAGTCGACCGCTTCGGCGCCGAGATCCTTGAGCAGGAAGGGCACGCCGGTCATCGGGCCCTGCGGCAGCCCGGCGGCGATCTTGCGCCGCGCGACGTCGTCGAACAGCAGCACGACCGCGTTCAGCACCCCGTTGACCTCCTCGAGCCGCGCCAGGGCGGCGTCGAGCAGTTCCGTCGGCGTGACCTCACCGCGCGCGACGCACTGCGCCAGACCGACGAGATCGTGGTCGCGATAGCTGTCCAGTTCCCTGCCTCCTGCTTCTGCGGGACGGGGTTCGCGCGGCAAGGCTAGCGGCATGCCGAACGGAACACATCCCCTAATTTGGCAACCCGATCAATCCGGCCACGCAGGCGCCTCGGAGCCGGGCGCGGACGGCGAGCGCGGCCACCGCCAGCTGTATGCGCGACCATCTGCGCCAGCTGCGGCGCGACCCGCCGCAGGGCGATGCCGGACCGCCATTGATCAGAGTGCCGACGGACGACGCCCCGTCGGTGCGGCCTGCGCGCAGGCCCGGCTCAGTTGCCTCCCGACGGCTGCCATTCGGCGGCGCGTCGTTCGGCCTCGGCCCTTTCATCGGGGCTCAGGAGCCGGTCGAGATTGCTGGCTCCCTCGTACAGCGACGCTGCGTGCTCGTTGCCGTTTGCCGCGGCGATCAGGAACCACATGTAGGCTTCGGCGACATCCTGCCCGACGCCGTGGCCGTTCGCGTAGAGCAGCCCGACCATGAGCTGGGCCTCGGCATTGCCGCGGTTCGCGAGCGGCTTCCAGATGTCGTAGGCCGCCGCATGGTCGCCCCGGTTGTAGGCCTGCCAGCCCTCCTGGTAGGGGCCCGCCGCGGCGGGTGGGAGGGCGGCGAGCAACAGGCCGGCCGCCAGCAACGCGATGGCGCCGGCGCGTCGGCTCGTGTTCCGGTAGGCGTGATTGCGCATTACGGCGGTGCTCCTTGGACGTGCCCGGCGCGGACGCCGGTCGCCGATCGAGCCGCCCATCCTGGGCGAGAGCGATGAATATTCCGCTAAGACCGCGCCGGGAACGGATCCGCCGGCCTTAACGGGCCGGACATGGCCCCGGGGTCGTCGATGACCTGATGTCTGTCATCTCTCATTCCGGCAGCCCGGCCTTGCGAAGCGCCGCGGTCAGCTGTTCGGCATAGTTCGGGGCGAGGCCGAGGGCGAGGCGCCGCTCGTGCTGGCTTCGGACCGTGAGCTCCGGATTCAGCGCCAGGGCCTCGGCGATCGCTGCACGCGCCTCGTTCGGCTGGTCGAGCTGGGCGTGGATGGCTGCCTTGTATAGCCAGTAATTCTGCGTTTGCCGTCGCGTTATCTTGTTGATGGTGGTCAGAGCATCCCGATATCGCTGGGCAAAGAAATAGGCCCATACCAAGAGCGTCGGATCATCCGTGTGATACGGGTTCAGGCGCTGGGCCTTCTCCAGCAACTCGACGCCCCGTTCCGCCGAGCCGGCGTAGGTGACGGCATATCCCAACGCTCGCATCACGTAAAAGTCGTTCGGGTTGAGTGCGTGGGCCGTCTCGAACGACGATATCGCCTCTTCGTTGCGGGCCGTCGCTTGATAGAAGACCCCGAGAGCCACGAAGGCCCATGGTTCCGTATGGTCGAGTGCGACCGCTCGGCGTGCCAGTTCCTCTGCCCTTTGCAGCCACTCCGTTCGAGAGTCGGTCCAGCCCTGGAAGACATCGAAGAGGTAGGTCAGGCTGTTCTCCGCCATCGCCCTCGCATAGTTCGGATCCGCACGGATCGCCTTTTCGAACATCTTTCGTGCCCTGGCATTGCCATCCCTCGTCTCCGCCCTGCTGAACTCGACACCACGAACGTAGAACCCGTAGGCGTGCAGATCGCTTGTCGGCATGCGTCGGATCCGCTCGATTTCGGCACGCTCCAGTTGCCCCCGGCTGGACCCGATCACCGCGGCGATCGTCTGTGTGATCTCCTTCTGGATCGCGAAGAGGTTCTCCGTCGACCGCTGGTAACCCTCGGCCCAGATATGGCGGCCGGTCGTGGCGTCGATCAGTTTGGCGTCGATCGAGAGACTTCCCTCATGCAATCGCACGCTTCCATGGAGCACGTAACGGACCCCGAGATCGCGGGCGACTTCGCTCACCGTCGCATCGCCGCCCCGGAATCGGGATGACGAATCGGAGGCGATCACGAACAGGGTCGAAAATCTCGACAGGTCGGTGATGATGTCGTTGGTCAGGCCGCCGGCGAACAGCGACCATTGCGGGTCGTTCGACAAATTCTCGAACGGCAGGACCGCGATCGAGGGCAGCGCCGGCAGGGGCCACGCCGCTTCCTGGTCAGCGCCGACCGTGCGGGAGTCGCCGATCCTGTCGGCGTAATTCGTGAGCAGTCCCGCAAGCAGTATTGCGCCGCCAAGCGAAGCGACGACCCATCCCGCCCTCGTCATGCGCTTCGGTCCTCGCGACCGAGCGTCCACCGGCCTCGCGTCGGGACGGGTTCCGCCGACGGCAGAGCGCGCCGACGTGCTGCGCGAGCGACGCCGAGCTGCGGCGATCGCTGCGCGAAGCTCGTCGCCGGGGGCCTGATCCAGCTCGCGCCGCAACAATTCCGAAACATGCGCATAGTGCGCTTCGGCCAGCTCGCGCCGCCCCAACGCCGCATAGAGCTCGACAAGGCGCGCATGCGCCGGCTCGTCCAGCGGTGCTATGGCGACAAGTCTGCGCGCGGTCGCGATGGCGTCCTCGGCGTCGCCTGTCTCGATCTGGCAGTCGAGCAGCCGTGCAAGAGCGCCGGCCGCCAGCTCGGCGAGCCGGTATCGCTCGCTCAGGAGCCACTCCTCGAATCCCGGCTCGCGGCTCTCGACGCCCTCGAGAAACTCGCCGCGATAGAGCGCGCACGCCTCCTGAAGACGTTCTGGCTTTTCGCTCAGCGCGGCGCGCTCGAAGGCGTCGACATCGAGGGCGAGGCCGTCGGTCGAGAGTCGGAGCCCGTCCGGGCACGATTCGAGCAGGGCTGCGTCTTCCGGGCCGAGGACGGCTCGTACCGTCGTCAATGCCTGGCTCAGACTGTGGCGCGCGAGTTCCTCCTCGCGCTCGCCCCACAGCATGCCGGCGAGTCGGCCTCGCGACACCGTTGCGCCCCGGCTCATCGCGAGGATGGCAAGCAGGCCCTTTGGCTTCGGGCCAAGGGAACCCGCCGTCGAGCCATCGCTCAGCGTGAGGTCGAATCCGCCCAACAGGGCGATTCTGATCATGGGCACGCCTCCAGTTGACGCCCACAATCATGATCGTTCGCATTTTGACATAGTTCTTGACCCTTGTCTTGACGCTCCGCTGACGTCGCCCCTGCAAACTTGCCGGATTGGGTCGCAAATGCCCGATGCCGCCGCCCGCTGGACGGGGTCGGGCAACGGCCATGTTCAGGGGAGTGCGTGCGATGAGAATTGCCGTCATCGTTGTCGCAGCGTTGTTTGCGACGGTTTCGTCATCCGCCCAGGAAGCCGGGCTCGTTGTCAAGCTGATCCCCGGCCACACCATTCACCACGAGGCCGAGAACGAAGCCGGCGTCGCCATGCTGCTGACCATCACGCCCACCGAGAAGCGCGACGCGTATCTCGTGCACTTGTGTGACGAACTGCGGACCGCGGTCGGGCTGCCGGTCCAGACCGGCGAGGGACTCCGGCTCGAGACCCTCTTCGTCGTCCCGCGCAAGAATCTGGTCGTCGAAGGCTATTATTGGCCGGGCGACGGCAACGAAGAACGAGCCGCGCTCGTTCCCGGCAACACCGTCGCGCGGACAGCGCTCGATCGCATCATCGCGCGCGCCGGGATTCCGCCCGCTGTTCTCGACCAGTCGGATGTCGAGCACGAGGTCTCGTGCAGCCTCGACGAGCCGCTTTGGTACATCGCCTGGAACGACGTCCGGTCGGTCGGCGGGGAGCACCCGGAGGCCGTGATCGCGCATGCCAAGAACAGGTTCCTGGCGATTCACGAGAGCGTGCGCAGGCATGCAAGCGGCGATCAGGGTGTCCGGGAAACACGGCAGGTGATCATGGGTGGCTGGGAGTTCCCGTGATCTTGTCGGGAATTCCCGACCCCGACCACGGCAGTGGCGAAGGACCGTCGGTCCAACGTGCTTCGGCGACAGGTCGGTCCGGGCAAGAGGCGCCCTGCAGCAAAGCTCGTGCGCCGTGGATTCTTGCCTGGCCGACCCGCGCGAGCCCTTGGTATGCGCGTCAGAATTCCTTTCGGTAAAACACCTTAACCTCGTCGCTGTGCGATTTTACCGTGACCTCGGAGTCGGCCGAGACCTTGACCCAGGGCTCCCAGTCGCGGATCGCCAGGCGGTCACTCGCCGCGTGGCCGCAGGCCGCCAACAACAGGGTGACGGTCGCGAGCAGCCAGAGGCGGGCACACTGCGTCGAAGCGATGACCGCCGGGATCGCCGCGCCGTCGCAAGCCCGGCGGGTGTCGGGGACGTCTTCGATGCCCGCCGTGCCCCAGCGATCCGGGCGCGGAATCAGCGCGGTATCGGGAGAGATCTGTCGCATAAACATGTCCGGTCCCCCTATTGGCGGGCACGGCACGCGTGCGAACGATATTGCAAGACTACCGCCGACCGCCCGCACCCCGCCATGATCTGCGTCAACAACCGCGGGGCCGGACGGCATTGACGAACGGGCCGTTGCTTTGGGGGATCTGCGGAAGCGGGAGGGGCCGCGCCCGTTCCCGCCAATCGACGAGGAGACCGGTCCGCGCCGAAAGCGCCCGGAACGTCGTTGTCCCGGATTTCCGGGAGCGGTCGGAGCGACGCAGCGGCGCGTTGTCCCCGCGGCAGCGGGTTCCGGGCTTTAGGGCAGGATTGCGTCGATACAATTCCGGCAGCGATGGAGTCCCGCGGACCGGGCTTCTGCGCTCGCCGGCCCTTCCGCTCGATCGGAGATCGCTACCCGCATCCCGGCGGTTCGGGATCGTCGACGAGCGCGGCAAGGCGCCCGACGTCGCCAACGCGCAGGGCCCGGCCGCGTCGCTCGACGAGGCCGTCGCGCGCGAGGTCGCCGAGCACGCGGGCCACGGTCTCGCGCGTCGTGCTGACGCGCGCCGCGATATCGGCGTGGTTCGGCAGCGGGTCGATGTCGGCGATACCGCCCGCCGCTGCGGCGCGCCGCGCCAGACGCAGCAATTCGCCATGCACCCGGTTGTGGGCGCTCAGCGTGCTCAGGTCCATGATCCGGCGGCTCGCCTCGCGCACCATGCAGGCGAGCTTGCGCATGATGCCCAGCGCGACGTCCGGATGCCCCATGATGAGCGCGCGGAAGCGGCGATGGTCGAGCTGCGCGACGAGCGTCTCGGTCAGCGCGAACACGCCGGCCGAGCGCGGCCCGCCGTCGATCGCCGCCAGCTCGCCGACGCTGCCGCCGGCGGCGATGTCGGCAAAGCTGATCTCGCGGCCCTGGGCCGAGAAGTTCACGACGCGCACGGCGCCCGAGACGATGAAGCAGATCTCGCGGCTGTCCGCGTCGCGATCGATGATCTGCTGGTCGGGGGCGTAGCGGCGCCAGCGGCAGGCGATGGCGAGGCGCCGGCGCTCCTCGTCGGTCAGGCCTTCGAGCAGCGCGATATGGTCGAGGGTGGCGGCATCCGCCTTCGGGCGTCCGCCGGCTATGGCAAGGTCGGCGTCCATCGCCGACACTATAGCGTCGCCGCACGGCGGCCGCCGCGGGCGTTCCGGCAAACGTGATTACATGTGATAGGGGGCTGCCGAGGCGATGAAGGCCTCCGGGTCGTCCCCGGAATTGAGCAGATGCGCCAGGACGCCGTCCCAGCCGTTGGCCCTGCAGGCGAAGACCGCACCTTCGAGACCGAGATTGTCGACGAGCGACCGCGCTAGCTGGGCCTGCTGGATGTCTCTGTCGTGCTTCGCGATATGCATTTTGCCATCCAATCAATCATTCTTCTAAATCCAAAGAATGAAGATGCAATTACCATTCCACGGGATTTTATTGATTGGGGCGTACGCGGCGGCCGTTACGCCAGCGTAAGCGGCTCGACGGCGATCTCCGACAGCTTGCGCAGCGGCGACGGCCCGAGTTTCGCGAACAGCTCGGCGGCGTGGCGGTAGCCGGCCTCGACGACGCGGTCGAACGCCGTCCAGTCGCGCAGCTCGATCGTCCCGACCGGCGGCTCGATGAGCAGGTCGACATGGGCGCGCAACTCGTCGCTGCGGGCGTCGGTCGAGATCGTGCCGGCACGCATCAGCAGCTCGACGATGCCGGGCCGGCCGCCGCGCAGGCGGTACAGGACGCGCTCGACCGGGCCGGTGGACGACGCCCGCGCACCGCCGAACGGGCGCAGCCGCCCGACATCGACGCCGACCACCGGACCGCGGCCGAACCCTGACATCACGTCGGCCGGGAAATTGTTGATCACGCCGCCGTCGACCAGCACCTCGCCGTCCTCGATCAGCGGCGGCAGCACGCCGGGGATCGCGGTGCTGGCGCGCAGGGCCCGCCACACCGGCCCGCGCCGGTGCAGCTGCTGACGGCCGCTCGTCAGGTTGCCGGAGAGCGCGAAGAACGGGCGCCAGAGATTCTCGATATGCGCCTCGGCGAAGTGCGCGCGCAGGCGCCGCTCGACGCGGCGGCCGCGCGCCAGCGACACCAGCGGCAGGGTGATGTCGCCCAGCGGATTGGCCTTGAGGAAGCAGCTGCGCATATGGGCGACGAGCTCCGCGTCGCCCCACTCCTGGGCGACACCGGCGGCGACGATCGCGCCCATGCTGGTGCCGCCGACCAGGTCGATCGGCAGGCCCGCTTCGCGCATCGCCCGCACCACCCCGATATGGGCGAAGCCGCGCGCGCCGCCGCCCGACAGGACGAGGCCGACGGCGCGGCCGGTGACGAGACGCGCAAGGCGGGCGATGTCGCCGCGATTGCCGTCGCGGACATGGCTGTGGAAGGCAAGCGGCAGGCGCGAAAGCCAGGCGGTGGCACCGAGCGGCTGCGCCGTGCCAGCGTCGTGGAGGATGACGAGGTCGCAGCTGCGACAGGGCACGGAGTCGTCGGCGCACGGCACCACCGCCGGCGGTGCCTCGCCGGCGCGCGCGGCGAACAGGATGCGGTCGGCGCGGCGCATGCACAGCCGTGCCCACGCCGATGCCGCGTCGCCGGCGTAGTAGACCGTGTGATCGTTCACGGTCTCGGTGTCGTGGAACCAGTCGGCCGATCGCTTGAGGCTGTCGGGGCCGATGGTGACGGCGCTCGCCCCGGCCTGGGCCAGTGCAATCGCGATACCCTGGGCCAGTCCCCCGGCGGCGACCCCCTGTGTCAGCGCGATGACCGCGACGGTGGCGGCGGTGGCGGGCGCCGCATCGGGCCGGGTCGTGCGCGCCAGCCGTTGCGCCAGCAGCCGGCCGACGTGGCGCAGGGCCGCGGGGTTGCGGGCGACCAGCCGCTCGAACGCGTGTCGCGGCAGCCGGATCACCTCGCTGTCGCGCAGCGCCACCAGCGTCGCCGAGCGGCGCTCGCCGGACAGGATCGCCATCTCGCCGACGGTCTCGCCGGCGCCGATCTCGGCAACCAGCGTTTCGCTGCCGTCCGGCCGGCGGGTCAGCGCCGCCAGCCGGCCGGAGACGACGACATGGACCGCGTCGGCGGCGTCGCCCTCGCGGAACAGCGTCCAGCCGCCAGGCACCCCGAACCACTCGACGTCGCGGATCAGACGCGCCAGGTCGCGCCGGCCGATGCCGGCGAACAGCGGCACCCGTGCGATGCGCGCAGCGAGCTCCGCGGCTCCGTGCGCCCGCCGGCCGGTCCACGGCGCGTTCATGGCGCCGCCATGCAGAGCTCGCGCGCGCCGGCGATTTCCCGCTCCGCCTGCGCGAGCCGGTGCTCGACGATCTCGGCCATGCTGACGACGCCGCACAGCCCGTGCTCGGACATCACGGCGGCGTGCCGCGTGCGCTGCACGCTCATGCGAGTCATCACGTGGCGCAGGCTGTCGTCCGGCCGGCAACGCGTGAAGCGGCGCGCCATGATGCGGCCGACCGGCATCGGCAGCACCCGTTCGGGCGTGTCGTTGCGCATCGCCCGCATGACGTCGTATTCCGACAGCAGGCCCGAAATTTCCTTCCCGTCGCGGCTGACCGCCAGCGCCGTCAGCCCTTCGCGCCGCATCACGCCGACCGCTGCCGAGATCGGCGCCTGCGGATCGAGCGTGATCATCCCCCAGCCCCGCTTTGCCAGAACGTCCTTGACCGTCATCGGGTCCTCCGTTGCTCGTGCCCCCGCAGTCTGGGGCGGCGCGGCCCTCGGGCACTGTGACCGCCGTCACTGTCGCCTATTGACCCGGATCAAAGACTCGTGAACGAAGCAGGCGGAAAATCGGCGCTGAAATGACGATTTCCGGGCGTTTGCACAGCTACGTCCACGGCGCCGACGCGGAACCCCTGCTCGGCCGCACCGTCGGTGGCGTGCTCGACGGGGCGGCCCGGCGATGGCCGGACGGCGAGGCGCTCGTCGTTCCCTACCAGTCGATCCGCTGGAGCTGGCGCGAACTGCAGGCGCGGGCGCGCGAGCTTGCGGCCGGGTTCGTGGCGCTCGGCCTCGCGCCGGGCGAGCGTGTCGGCATCCTCGCGCCGAACCTGGCGGAGTGGGTCGTCGTGCAGTTCGCGACCGCCTATGCCGGGCTGATCCTGGTCAACATCAACCCGGCCTACCGACCGGCCGAGCTCGAATTCGCCCTCAACAAGGTGGGCTGCCGGGCGCTCGTCACGGCGGCGGCGCACAAGTCGAGCGACTACATCGCCATGCTGCGCGCGCTGGCGCCCGAGCTCGACCGTGCCGCACCCGGCGCGCTGCACGCGGAACGGCTGCCGCAGCTGCGTCAGCTGATCCTGCTCGGCGAGGCGAGGACGCCGGGGTTCTTCAATTATGCGGAGGTCGAGGCGATGGCCGGGTCGGACGCGCGCGCGCGCCTGGCAGAGACCGCCGCCGCGCTCGATTTCGACGACCCGATCAACATCCAGTTCACGAGCGGCACCACGGGCGCGCCGAAGGCAGCGACGCTGACGCACCACAATATCGTGAATAATGCGCATTTCGCCGCCCGCATGATGCGGTTCGGTCCGCGCGACCGGTTGTGCATCCCGGTGCCCATGTACCACTGTTTCGGCATGGTCCTGGGCACCTTGCTGTGCGCGACGCACGGCGCGACGATGGTGTTCCCGTCCGCCGGCTTCGACGCCGCGGCAGTGCTCGCGACGGTGGAGGGCGAGCGCTGCACCGCGCTGCACGGCGTGCCGACGATGTTCATCGCCGCGCTCGACGAGCCCGGCTTCGCCGAGCGGGATCTGTCGTCGCTGCGCACCGGCATCATGGCCGGCGCTCCCTGCCCGGTCGAGCTCATGCATCGTGTGCTCGATGAGATGCACCTGTCGGAAATCACGATCGCCTACGGCATGACGGAGACCGGGCCGCTGTCGTTCCAGACCGCGGTGGACGATCCCGTGGAGCTGCGCGTGTCCACGGTCGGCCGCGTATTGCCGCATACGGAGGTCAAGATCGTCGACGAGCGCGGCCGCATCGCCCCGCGCGGAACCCCGGGCGAGCTGTGCACCCGCGGTTATTGCGTCATGCGCGAATATTGGGGGGATCCGGAGCGTACGGGGAAGGAGATCGACGCGGCGCACTGGATCCGAAGCGGCGATATCGCGACGCTCGACGACGAGGGATATTGCCGGATCGTAGGCCGCATCAAGGACATGGTCATCAGGGGCGGCGAGAACATCTACCCGCGCGAGATCGAGGAGTTCCTCTACGGCAACCCCAAGATCGACGAGGTCGAGGTGTTCGGTGTGCCGGACCCGAAATACGGCGAGGAGGTGGCGGCCTGGATCAAGCTCCGCGAGGGCGCCACGGCGAGCGCCGACGAGATCCGCAAATTCTGCGAGGGCAGGCTCGCCCACTTCAAGGTCCCGCGCTACATCAAGTTCGTGGACGAATTCCCGATGACCGTGACCGGCAAGGTGCAGAAGTTCGTCATGCGCGCGCGCATGGCCGAGGAGCTCGGCCTCGCCGAGAAGGAACCGGCATGACGAGGGTCGCGTCCTTCGAGATCGAATGCATCGGTTTCATCGACGCCGAAGGCAAGGCGACCGGCGACCTGCCGGATTTCGCCGCCGACCGGGATGTGCTGGTCGAACTGTACCGCTGGATGGTGCTGACGCGGACGTTCGACGCGAAGGCGATCGCGTTGCAGCGTACGGGACGACTTGGCACGTACGCATCGACCCTCGGACAGGAAGCGGTCAGCGTCGGGCTGGCGCATGCGATGGCGCCCGACGACGTGCTGCTGCCGAGCTTTCGCGAACACGGCGCGCAGCTCGTACGCGGCGTGACCATGACCGAGCTGTTCGTCTATTGGGGCGGCGACGAGCGGGGCTCCGACTTCGCGGGGCCGCGGCAAGACTTCCCGGTCTGCATCCCGGTCGGTGGGCACGCGCCGCACGCGGCGGGTGCCGCGCTGGCGTTCAAGCTGCGCGATGAGAAACGCGTGGCGGTGTGCGTGTTCGGTGACGGCGCGACCTCGAAGGGCGACGTCTACGAGGCGATGAACGTCGCCGGCGTCTGGACCTTGCCCGCGGTCTTCATCGCCAACAACAACCAGTGGGCGATCTCGGTTCCGCGCCGGGCGCAGACCGCCGCCCGCACCTTGGCGCAGAAGGCCGTGGCGGCGGGGTTCCCGGGTCTGCAAGTCGACGGCAACGACGTCGTCGCCGTGCGTGACGCGGTCGCCGGGGCGCTGGACCGGGCACGCGCGGGTGACGGACCGACGCTGATCGAGGCGATTACGTACAGGCTCGGCGACCACACCACCGTCGACGACGCCAGCCGCTATCGCGACGACGAGACCGTCGGCCGACACTGGAAGGAAGAGCCGATCGTCCGGCTGCGCAAATACCTCACTGCCAGCCACGGCTGGACGAAACAGGACGAGGAGACCCTGATCGAGACCTGCCGCAGCGATGTGGAGGCGGCTGCGGAAGCCTATCTGGCCATGGCGCCGGCACCTGTGGAGGGCATCTTCGACAACCTTTACGCGGAGCTGCCGGCGGAGCTGCGCGAGCAGCGCCAGGCGATGCTGGCCGAGGGAGACTGAATTGGCCGCCGTCAAGCAGAAGAACAAGCGCAAGCGCCCGAAACGGGATGCGGAAGCCGCCGGCCTGACGCTGGTCGATGCGATCAACCGGGCGCTGGCGCGGGCCATGGAAGAGGACGAGACCGTCATCGTGCTGGGCGAGGATGTCGGCATCGACGGCGGCGTCTTCCGCGTGACCGACGGGCTGATCGCGCGGTTCGGGGACCAGCGAGTGCTCGATACGCCGCTGTCCGAGACCCTGATCGGCGGGCTGCCCGTCGGCCTCGCGGCGATGGGGTTCCGGCCCGTCGCCGAGATCCAGTTCATGGGCTTCATCTATCCCGTGATCGACCAGATCGTGAACCACGCGTCGCGCATGCGTACGCGTACGCGTGGGCGACTGACCTGCCCGATGGTGCTGCGTGCGCCCTATGGCGGCGGCATCCACGCGCCGGAACATCACTCGGAGAGCATGGAGGCGATGTTCGCCCACGTCCCGGGCATCAAGCTGGTGATCCCGTCCTCGCCCGCCCGCGCATACGGCCTCATGCTCGCCGCGATCCGCGATCCCGATCCGGTGATCTTCCTCGAGCCCAAGCGCATCTACCGGGCGGTCCGCGAGCCGGTCAGCGACGACGGCAAGGCCTTGCCCCTCGGCAAGTGCTTCGTCTCGCGCAAGGGCGCGGACCTCACGCTGGTGAGCTGGGGCGCGATGCTCAAGGAGTCGATGGAGGCGGCCGCCGCACTCGCCGACGAGCGGGTCGAGGCGGAGGTCATCGACGTCGCCAGCCTCAAGCCGCTCGACATGGGAACGATCCTGGCATCGGTGGAAAAGACGGGTCGCTGCATGATCGTGCACGAAGCGCCGCTGACCGGTGGCTTCGGCGCCGAGATCGCGGCGCGACTCGCGGGCGAGGGGTTGATGTCCTTGCTGGCGCCGGTTGAGCGCGTCGCCGGCTGGGACACGGTGATGCCGCTGCCGCGGCTGGAGCATCGCTATATGCCGTCGGTGCGTCGCATCCTCGGCGCAGCGCGGCGGCTGCTCGAACACGGTTGAGGCGGCAATGGGCAAGCTCTTCAGGCTGCCGGATCTCGGCGAAGGACTCCAGGAGGCGGAGATCGTCGCCTGGAACGTCGGCGTCGGCGACCATGTCGTGACCGACCAGCCGCTGGTGTCGGTCGAGACGGACAAGGCGGTCGTCGAAGTGCCGTCGCCGCATTCCGGGCGTATCGCCGCCCTGCACGGCGAGGCCGGCGACATCGTTCAGGTAGGCGAGCCGCTCGTCGAGTTCGAGGAAGGCGTGGCGGAGGACAAGGGCGCCGTCGTGGGCACGGTGCCGAAGGCCGAAGCGGCGGCCCCGAAACCGGCAGCGCGCAAGCGGATCTCGGCCCAGCCCAAGGCCGCCCCCGCCGTCCGCAAGTTGGCCGCGAGCCTGGGCGTGGACCTCGCGGCGGTCGAGCCTTCGGGGCCGGGCGGCAGCGTCACCCGCGCCGATGTCGAGGCTGCGGCAGAGGCGGTGCCGGCCGCGACGGAGGGAGAGCCTGTGCGGGGTGTGCGGCGGGCGATGATGCAGAACGTCGTACGCTCCGGTCGCGAGGTCGTGCCCGCGACGGTGACCGACGAGGCCGACATCGAGGGCTGGAAGCCCAAGACCGATGCCACCGCCCGCCTGATCCGGGCGGTCGCCGCGGGCTGCCGGGCGTCGCCTTCGCTGAACGCCTGGTTCGATCCCGCGACCATGACGCGGCGCCTGCACGACCATATCGATCTCGGCATCGCGGTCGAGACCGAAGACGGCCTGTTCGCGCCCGTGATGCGCGACATCGGCAACCGCGACGCCAAGGATCTGCGACGCGGGATCGAGGCAATGAAGCAGGACATCGCGCGGCGATCAATTCCCCATGAGGAGCTTGTCGGGCAGACAATCACGCTGTCGAATTTCGGCATGTTCGGCGGCCGGTTTGCGGACCTGGTCGTGGTGCCGCCACAGGTTGCGATCCTCGGCGCCGGCCGCGCCGAGCCGCGCGTCGTGGCGGTCAAGGGCAAGCCGGCCGTGCACCGCACGCTTCCCCTGTCGCTGACCTTCGACCACCGTGTCGTCACCGGCGTCGAAGCGGCGCGGTTCCTCAACGCGGTGGTCGAGGATCTCGAACAGGCTGACTGAAGGGGGGACGGCCATGACCGAACCGGGCTTCCGATTTTGCGACGATCTCGGCCCGAAGACGATCCTGCACATTTACGAGCCCGGGCCGGGACTGAAGGCGATCCTCGTCGTCGACAACGTGGCCGCCGGTCCGGCGATCGGCGGCGTGCGCATGGCGCCGGACGTCTCGCTCGAGGAGTGTTTCCGGCTCGCCCGGGCGATGACGTTCAAGAACGCGGCGGCCGGCCTGCGCCACGGCGGCGGCAAATCGGTGATCTTCGCCGATCCGGCAGCGGACGGCGCGCGCAAGGAGGCGTTGATCCGCGCGTTCGCCTGCGCCATCGGACCCGTTGCCGACTACATCCCCGGCCCGGACATGGGCACCGACGAGACCGCGATGGCCTGGGTACGCGACGAGATCGGCCGCTCCGTAGGCCTGCCGCGCGAGATCGGCGGCATTCCGCTCGACGAGATCGGGGCCACCGGCTTCGGCGTCGTCGCCGCCGCCGAGGTCGCGAAGGAGCATGCCGGGCTGGCGCTGGAGGGCGCGCGCGTGGCGATCCAGGGCTTCGGCTCCGTCGGCACGCACGCGGCCCGGTTCTTCGTCGAGAAGGGGGCGATCGTGGTTGCGGCCGCCGATTCGAGCGGCGCCGTGCACGACGCCCGGGGCATCGACGTCGAAGCGCTGATCGCGGTCAAGCAGGGCGGCGAACACGTCGTCGACTACACCGCCGGCGAGACGCTCGACCGCGAAGCCATCGTCGGCCTCGACTGCGACATCTGGGTGCCGGCGGCGCGGCCCGACGTGATCAACGCCGACAACGTGGAAGAGGTCAAGGCCAAGCTGATCATCCAGGGGGCCAATATCGGCGTCACCGAGGAGGCGGAGGAAATCCTGCACCGTCGCGGCGTGATCTGCGTCCCGGACTTCATCTCCAACGCGGGCGGCGTGATCTGCGCCGCGGTGGAGTATCATGGCGGGAGCCAGGCGCAGGCCTTCGCGACGATCGAGGAGAAGATCCGCGCCAATACGGCGGAGGTTCTGGAGCGCGCGACGGCGGAGGCGATAACGCCGCGCGCCGCGGCCATCGCAATGGCGACGGAGCGCGTGCGCACGGCCATGGCTTTCCGCCGCTGGGCTTAGTCCCTTTCGTTCGTGAACCGTAGCAGCTATCTTCGGCGAAGCGCCCCCGCGCCGTCGTGCGGGTCGGCTCAGATAATACGATCACCAAAGAACGACTCCGGGAGGTTTATCATGCAGTTCAGGAAATGCACGCGCGCGGCGATCGCTGCGATCGCGCTGACCGGCGGGCTATCCTTCGCGGCCCAGGGTGCGACCGAGATCCAGTGGTGGCACGCGATGGGCGGTGTGAACGGCGAGCGGGTGAACAAGATCGCCGACGACTTCAACGCGACCCAGTCGGACTACAAGGTCGTGCCCGTCTACAAGGGCAACTACACCGAGACGATGACCGCGGCCATCGCCGCCTTCCGTGCGAGGCAACAGCCCCATATCGTGCAGGTCTTCGAGGTCGGCACGGCGACGATGATGGCGGCGCGGGGGGCGGTCTACCCGGTCGAGCAGATGATGAAGGACGCCGGTGAGCCGTTCGACAAGTCCGCCTATCTGCCGGCCGTGATCAGCTACTACCAGACGCCGGAGGGCGAGTTGCTGTCGATGCCCTTCAACAGCTCGACACCGGTGCTCTGGTACAACAGGGAGGCGCTCGACAAGGCGGGCGTCGCGGCGCCGCCGAGCACCTGGGACGAGATGAAGTCGGCGTCCGAGAAGATCGTCGCCGCCGGCTACAAGTGCGGCTTCTCGTTCGGCTGGCAATCCTGGGTCATGGTCGAGAATTTCAGCGCCTGGCACAACCTGCCGATGGGAACCAAGGAAAACGGCTTCGCCGGCCTGGATACCGAGTTCACCTTCAACAATGACGGCGTCCGGGCCCGGCTCGGCGAGATCGCCGAATGGTCGAAGGCCAACCTTTTCGCCTATGGCGGGCGGCGCGGCGACAGCCTGCCGATGTTCACCAACGGCGAATGCGGGATGTGGCTGAACTCGTCGGCCTATTACGGCGGCATCAAGAAGCAGGCCACCTTCGCGTTCGGCCAGACGATGCTGCCGCTGGACACGAAGCTGGCCGCCAAGCCGCAGAACTCGATCATCGGCGGCGCCACGCTATGGGTGCTGAAAGGGCATCCGGCCGAACACTATGTGGGCGTGGCCAGGTTCATGACGTATCTGTCGTCGCCCGAGGTGCAGGCGTGGTGGCATCAGGAGACCGGCTACGTGCCGATCACGACGGCCGCCTACGAGCTATCCAAGAAGCAGGGCTTCTACGACGAGAATCCGGGCACCGACACGGCCATCAAGCAGCTGAGCCTGAATGCGCCGACCCCGGCGTCGCGCGGCATCCGGTTCGGAAACTTCGTGCAGATCCGCGACATCATCAACGAGGAGATGGAAGCGATCTGGAACGGCACGAAGAGTTCCGGGCAGGCCCTCGACGACGCGGCCAGTCGCGGCAATCAGCTGCTCAGGAAGTTCCAGGACGCGAACAGCTGATGCAATCGCGCTGGGCGGCGGCCCCGGTCACGGCCTTCGGTGGTGACGGGTTGCCGCCCGCGCGCGTCGTCGCTGCGGCATGCTGAAGCGGGTACATTTCAGGCGACCGGTGCTGCCCTATCTGCTGGTGGCGCCGCAGATCGCCATCACCCTGATCTTCTTCATCTGGCCCGCGAGCCAGGCGCTGTTCCAGTCGGTGCTGCTCGAGGACGCGTTCGGGCTGAGCAGCGAGTTCGTCTGGTTCGCGAATTTCTCCGGCCTGTTCGCCGACGAGCATTACCTGGCGTCGTTCAGGCGAACGATCCTGTTCTCGTTCACCGTCGCCCTGCTGTCGATGGGATTCGCGCTCACGCTTGCGGCCATGGCCGACCGGGTGATCAAGGCCGCGACCACCTATCGCACGCTGCTCATCTGGCCCTATGCGGTCGCACCGGTCGTCGCCGGGGCGCTGTGGATGTTCATGTTCGACCCGACGCTCGGCATCATCGCCTACCTGCTCGATGCGTTCGGCTATGACTGGAACCACCGACTCAACGGCAACGAGGCGATGCTTCTCGCGATCCTCGCCGCATCGTGGAAGCAGATCAGCTACAACTTCCTGTTCTTCCTTGCCGGCATGCAGGCGATCCCGAGGTCGCTCGTCGAGGCGGCGGCGATCGACGGCGCCGGGCCGGCGAAGCGGTTCTGGACGATCGTATTCCCGCTGTTGTCGCCGACGACGTTCTTCCTGCTCGTGGTCAACATCGTCTACGCCTTCTTCGACACGTTCGGCATCATCCACGCCGTGACCAAGGGCGGCCCGGCGAAGGCCACCGAGATCCTCGTCTACAAGGTCTACAACGACGGCTTCATCGGCCTCGACCTCGGCGGCTCGGCGGCGCAGTCGGTGATCCTGATGCTGATCGTCATCGGCCTCACGGTCATCCAGTTCCGCTACATCGAACGCCGGGTGGAATACTGATGGTCGAAAACCGCCCGCTCGCGACGTTCCTGACACATCTCGTGCTCGTGCTCGGCATCGCGATCATCGCACTGCCGATCTGGATCACCTTCGTCGCCGCCAGCCACGACGCGGTCCGCGTCACCCAGGTGCCGCTGCCGCTGCTGCCGGGCGGACAGTTCTTCGCCAACCTCAAATCCGCGCTGACCGAAGGCGTCGGCAACGCGCGCGAGCAGTCGGTCGGCCTCATGCTGATGAACAGCCTGGTCATGGCGCTGATGATCGCCATCGGCAAGATCGCCATA
Organism: Alphaproteobacteria bacterium; assembly: GCA_041584475.1. Classification (GTDB taxonomy): domain Bacteria; phylum Pseudomonadota; class Alphaproteobacteria; order UBA8366; family JADFVY01; genus JBFHDX01. Next base: position 5,256 of record JBFHDX010000015.1, on the reverse strand, counting down.
TCGCTGCTCTCGGCGTTCGCGATCGTCTATTTCCGCTTTCCCTTCCGCATGGGCTTCTTCTGGATGATCTTCATCACGCTGATGCTGCCGGTCGAGGTGCGTATCCTGCCGACCTTCGAGGTGGTCGCCAACCTGGGCATGCTGAACTCGTACTGGGGGCTGAGCGTGCCGCTGATCGCCTCGGCCACGGCGACCTTCATGTTCCGCCAGGTGTTCCTGACCATTCCCGACGAGCTGCTGGAGGCGTCGCGCATCGACGGCGCCGGGCCGATGCGCTTCTTCAAGGACATCCTGCTGCCGATGTCGCGCACCAATATCGCGGCCCTGTTCGTGATCCTGTTCATCTATGGCTGGAACCAGTATCTCTGGCCGCTGCTGATCACCACCGACAAGAGCATGTACACCATCGTCATGGGCATCAAGCAGATGCTCGAGGCGGCGGAGGAGTCGCCGGAATGGCACCTCATCATGATGACGACGCTGCTCGCCATGCTGCCGCCTGTCGTCGTCGTCGTCGCCATGCAGAAGCTGTTCGTCAAGGGCCTGACCGAAACGGAGAAATAGAGCCGATGCCGCGGGACCGGGAGGCGTTACATGGCGCGGGTTGAACTGGACGGGGTGCAGAAGGTCTACCCGAACGGGTTCAAGGCGATCCACGGCGTCGACGTGGACATTGCCGACGGCGAGTTCATCGTCCTCGTCGGCCCGTCGGGCTGCGGCAAGTCGACGCTGCTGCGCATGGTGGCCGGGCTGGAGACGGTGACCGAAGGCGAGATCCGCATCGACGACCGGCGGATCAACGATCTCGAGCCGGCGGATCGCGACATCGCCATGGTGTTCCAGAACTACGCGCTGTATCCGCACATGACCGTCTACGGCAACATGGCCTACGGCCTGCGCAACCGCGGCATAGCCAAGGACGAGATCGACCGCCGCGTGAACGAGGCGGCGCGTACGCTCGAGCTCGAGGGCATGCTCGAGCGGCGGCCGCGCCAGCTCTCGGGCGGTCAGCGCCAGCGCGTCGCGATGGGAAGGGCGATCGTGCGCGAGCCGGCCGCCTTCCTGTTCGACGAGCCGCTGTCCAATCTCGACGCCAAGCTGCGCGTGCAGATGCGCCTCGAGATCAAGCGCCTGCAGCGCAGCCTCGGCACCACCAGCCTCTACGTCACCCACGACCAGGTCGAGGCGATGACCATGGCCGACCGGCTGGTGGTGATGAACGAGGGCAGGGCCGAGCAGATTGGAACGCCGATGGAGGTCTATGGCCGGCCCGCCACGGTCTTCGTCGCCGGCTTCATCGGCTCGCCGGCCATGAACTTCCTCGACGCGCGGGCTCGGGGCGGGTCGATCGAGGTCGATGGCGCGACCGGGATTTCGCCGGGCGCGGGGGTGCCGGACGGGAAGCTGCTGGTCGGGCTGCGCCCCGAGCACCTGGTCCCCGCCGAGGAGGGCGCGGCCTCGCTCGAGCTCGTCGCCGAGGCGGTCGAGCCGCTGGGCGCCGACACGCTGGTGCACGGCCGGCTCGAGGACCGCCAGGTGATCACCGTCCGCCTCGGCGGGACGCCGTCGGTGCGCGAGGGCGACCGCATCCCGCTCGCCTTCGAGCCTGCGAACCTGCATGTCTTCGAGCCGGAGTCCGGCAAGCGGATCGGCTGAACTCTCGGCGTGTCCGGAACGCCCCGTTGCTCCGTGTGCGCCGCAATGCGAGATCGGAAAGTCGGGCATGGAATTCGACCCCCTGAAGACCCGGAATCCGGGCCGCGGCCTGCCGCACACGGACAGCTACTGGGCGGCGACGGCGGGGCCTGAGCCCGAAGACGACGGTCCGCTCGCCGGCGAGATCGAGGTCGAGGTCGCCGTGGTCGGCGGCGGCTATACCGGCCTGTCCTGCGCGATCCACCTGGCGCGGCAGGGCGTCGCGGTCGCGGTGCTCGAGGCCAACCGCGCCGGCTGGGGCTGCAGCGGCCGCAACGGCAGCTTCGCGCGTTGGTCGCTCGGGCGCCTGGGTTATGCCGACTGGGTTGACCGCTGGGGCGCGGAGGCGGCGCGCGCCTTGTTCGCCGAGGCCGCAGCCGGCCAGGCCACGGTCCGCGAGCTGATCCGCGACGGCGCCATCGACTGTGACATCGTCGAGGGCGGTTACCTGAAGCTCGCGCACCGGCCAAGCCGCATCGCCCGGTTGCGACGCGAGCTCGCGGCGATCCGCGACGTCTACGGGGCGAGCGTCGAGCTGCTCGACGCGGAGACGATCGCCGCCGAGCATTTCCGCGGCACCGAGGCATACGCGGCGCTGCGCTTCCCCGACGCGATCGGGCTGCACCCGTTGAAATACGCGCACGGGCTTCTTCGCATGGTGCGCGCGGTCGGGGCGAGGGTCCATTGCGCGAGCCCGGTGACCGGGATCCGGCGCGACGGCGCGGCGCGCATCCTCGAGACGCCGGGCGGCCGCGTTCGCGCGGGCCAGGTCGCGCTCGCGGTCAACGGCTACGGGCCGGAGCTGCACCCGGCGACGCGCGGGCGCATCCTGCCGGTGCTCTCGAACATCGTCGTGACCCGGGCGATGCGCGCGGACGAGAAGGCGGAGGCGAACCTCGTGACCGCGCACATGATGTCGGACACGCGCGAGCTGCTGAACTATTTCCGGCGCCTGCCGGACAACCGCATCATGCTCGGCTGCCGCGGGCCGCTGCGGCCGACGCCGGCGGCGATGGACGCGCACCGGGCGGAGCTGCTGGCGACGATCCGCCGGAAGTTCCCGGCGTTGCACAGCATCACCGCCGACTATTTCTGGGGCGGCTGGGTCGCGATCACCCTCGATTCCATGCCGCATATCGCGCAGGCGGACGACGATTCGAAGCTCCACTACGCGATGGGGTTCAACGGCACCGGCGTCTCCGCCGCGACCCAGGCCGGCCGCCGCATGGCGGAGCGGCTGACGGGGCGGGACAACGTCCACCCGGCGCTGCGCGGGGCGATCCCGCGCATGCCGTTCGCCGCGTTCCGGCGCCTCGGCCAGGCGGCGATGTTCCGCTGGCTGCGCTGGCGCGACGAGCGCGGGTGATGGGGCGGAGCGGCTCGGTCACCTGCCAAAGCGCCGCGGGGAACGCCAGGCTCTTCGAGGTTTCGGTCCGCTTTTCGCTCAACCGCGGGCTAAGGCGCAGGACCGCGCGTAGGTCCGTTCTTGACCCGGAGCGGACGGCATTCGCCATGGCATGTCGCCGGCCGAAATGTATCCTTCGGCAGATAAGGGTTCGCCACCGGTTGCCGGATCGCTCACTGTGCCGGTATCATCGACCCGGAGGTCGATTGTGCCATACCTTTAATTCGGATATCGCCCGAACGTCACGCCGCGTCTTCTTTGGGCCGGCCGCGCCGCCTCCCGCGGTTTCGCGGCGCTGGGCCTGGCGCCACACCTCGGACAGGCGAAATCCTTCTTCCTCAAATCATAATACCTGGTCGCGCATTCCGCACAGACGTGCTTAGACCCATGTTCTGATTCTGTCATATCTCCGGTTTCCTCAAGTGACCAATGCGACCCGGCTGCTTGGAGCTAACGTCTGGGGCCGGACAAACCGGGTCTCTGCCGCGCACCCGTGCACCAAGCGGCCGAGCGTTTGCAGCGAGAGCAGATTCGCTCGCCGGCCCATTCGCTGGGAAAGGGGGCTCGGGACCTGAGACAGCTGCGGACCTTGGGGGTATTCAAGGGCGACTGGTCGCCGGGTCCAGCTTGCTGCCGGGAAATGGTCATGAAGGCTCCTTGGCGCGGTCGCACAGTCGGTTGAGATCGTCGAGCGCATGCGCGATGAGCTCCTTGCGGCGCGGATCCTGAGCCTCCGCCGTGGCAGCGAAGAGCTGTATAAGATACTGCGCTTTGGGCGCGGCCTCCGGCCAGGTCTCCGCCGGCGCGGCCAGGAGAAGTCTCTCGAGCTCTTCCTGGCGACGCCGCAGCGCTGCCTGATCTGCCTGAAACTGATGTAGGCGCTGACGCCGAACATCTGTTGCTCTCTGAGCGGCCATGCCGCGGTGCTCATCGAGGTCGACCGGGTCGTCCGTCACGGGCTCATAACTTGTCTTCTGATAGCCGGTCAAAATAAGACCGCGTCACGGGAATCGCGCCGCCGTTCTTGCCCGTGTGACCCAGGAAAAGGCATTTCTGATCTTCCCTAGGGGTGTGGGCCGACGCCTTCGCGGTGCCCGTTCGGCCGCCCACAACAGGTCGACTGTGAAGCGCTCGATCTCGCTCCGCCTAAGCCACGACGCATGTGGAACGGCATTGTTGAAAGCCCTCAAACTTGCAACGGTGCTGCTGCGCAGATCTTTCAATGCTTGCCGGACCTCTGGGTGTTCGGACTGTTCCATGAAGTTTACTTGGTTGCTTCCTTGAGTCCGATAAATATCGTGGTCATCTCGGGCGTATTTCCGACTGGCTCGCGGGAACCTGATTGTCGTTCGCCAGCCTTGGTTCGGAAAGCTCAGCGTCATGCTCTTGGATCTGTCCGATATTGTATTGATCGTCGCCGGAAGGTTGGGCCGGAACCACTTCGCCATCCGGGGCCATACCCTTCAGGAATTTGAAGAGATCGCTGTCCGTGGAAAGGACCAGGGTGGTGTTTTCGGCGATGATGGACTTGTAGGCCTGCATCGTCCGTGTGAACTCGTAGAATTCCGTCGCTACCGGGCTCTGGTTGTAGGCTCTTGCGTAAATTTCGGTGGCCTTCGCATCCGCAAGACCCCGGATCTCCTCGACCTCCCGGTAGGCCTCGGACTGGATCTTGTTCAGGTCACGCACACGATTGCCGCGGATTCTGGCCGCCTCGCCATTGCCTTCCGACAGGAAGCGTTCCGCGATCTGCCGCCGTTCACTGATCATCCGATCGTAGATCTTCGGGCGTACGCTCTCATTGTAGTTGATCCGCTTGAACCGGATATCGAGCAGTTCGATGCCGAACACGCGCACCTTCTCGGCAGCGGCGGCGAAGATCTCCTGCTCGACCAGCTTGCGGCCCTTCTGGATCGGCACCAGTGCCCCGATATCCTGCTCCCGTTCCGCATCGGTCAGGAGGGCGTCGCGCAACGGCACGCGATCCTTGGTGGTGCGGATGATCTCGATCAGCTCATGCTTGGCGACGGCATTGCGGGTCTCGCTGCCGAGGATGTCATCCAGGCGGGACTGCGCGCTGCGTTCATCGCGCAGCCGCAGAAAGTACTGGAGGGGCTCCGTAATCCGCCAGCGCGCGAAGAGGTCGACCGAGATGT